>JBDSEA010000138.1:0-24073 GCA_039920305.1 Chitinophagales bacterium | reverse complement strand
GATCGAGTGAAACATAGCATCTTAATAGTCCGGCTGCAAGAACAAGCAGAAAAACAGAGTAGCTAACCCTTTTTTTTTGAAAGTTGTAAAATGACCAGAGAATTACCGGGAAAGCAGCAATAAAAATATAATCCTGAGGTTTCAGCTTATTGAAATTTGGTGCTTTTCGAAGAATGCCGGATAATCTGAATTTCCTTATAAGATTAGTAATGCGTTTTGAATGAGTCAAGCGAGCTTGAAATCCAAATTTGAATTGTTTCTCTTTAATTTTTCTTTTGAATTGAATGGAAAGGGTAAGTTGTGATAATAAATGCAATGATATTAATATCAGGTGAACGATAAACCCGGCATTCGATTTCATATAAGCCGCTCCCGCTTCTAACTTCTCTTTACTTTTGCCGCCCTATGACCATTGAAATAGTAAAGTCAAAGATTCACCGGGTAAAGGTAACTGAGGCAAATCTTGATTATGTGGGAAGCATTACGATCGATGAGGAACTGATGGATGCCGTAAATCTGATTGAGAACGAAAAGGTGCAGGTAGTAAATGTGAGCAATGGTGAACGGCTCGAAACTTATGTAATCAGGGGAAAGCGCGGAAGCGGCACAATCTGCCTGAACGGGCCGGCTGCCCGCAAGGGAATGGCAGGGGATATTGTGATCATCATCTCCTATGCTGCAATGGATTTTGAAGAAGCAAGATCATTCAGACCCTGGCTTTGCTTTCCTGATGAAAATAACCGCCTAACCCGGAAAGCGTGAAAGAAAAAATATTTTCTTTATTACGCATCCTTTTCTTTCTCACCATCGGAGGATTGTTGTTCTGGCTGGTTATCAGGCATCAGAATATTGATCTGATAAAAGAAAAATTGAGAGAGGCGGACTGGAAATGGGCTGCCCTTTCGCTGATCTTCGGGTTCATAAGCAACATTTTCCGGTCGCTTCGTTGGAATATGCTTATACACCCGCTTGGCGATCGCCCAAAAACTGTAAATACCTTTGGTGCTGTAATGGTGGGTTACCTGGCAAACCTGGCATTGCCACGCTTAGGGGAGGTTTCCCGGTGTGCTATCCTTAATCGTTATGAAAAAACCCCGCTCAATAAGCTTTTTGGCACCGTTGTAACAGAGCGAATCATTGATGTGGTCACTATTTTTTTGCTCCTCTTTGTAGTAGTGATGCTGGAATTTACAAAAATGAGTGCGTTCAGCATTCAGTATGTCTTCAATCCGCTTGGGGAGAAGCTTAATATTTTTCTCGCTCACAATGTTCTGTTTTACATCCTTGTGCTTGCCGGGATTGCCATACTGTTTTTACTCTCATGGCTTATATTCATTCGCTTTCGCGAAACACGATATTTTTTAAAGCTCAGAGATATCTTACGCGGATTCGTGACGGGTATCAAAACAGTGAGCCAGCTGCAAAACAGATCCCTATTCCTCGTCTATACGGCACTTATCTGGGGTTTATACCTGCTGATGTCATACACAACATTTTTTTGCTTTAATGCAACCAGTTCCCTTGGAATGGTGACTGCCCTGGCGGTGATGGTCTTTGGCGGATTCGGTTGGGCTGCACCGGTACAAGGCGGGTTCGGAACCTATCATATTATTGTAACGCAAACCCTCGTATTGTTTGGGATGTCTCAGAATGATGGTCTTGCATTCGCTATTCTCTCACATGCAACACAAGTATTCGGCATGCTGGCTTTCGGGCTGATTTCACTTGTGGTACTCCCGATATTCAACCGGAAAACAAAAGCATTAAACCAAACAGCACAGCAATGAATACTTTCTCTGAAATCGCAAAAATAAATTTTGATGAGGTGGTTCAGAATAAAATAATAAATGAAAACACATTGCTTAAATGGGTTGCAGTATGGCGGCTTAAAAACAAGAAAATAGTATTTACCAATGGTTGCTTCGATCTCCTGCACCGTGGTCACCTTCACCTGTTAAACTCCGCGCGCTCATTGGGCGATGTTTTAATTGTGGGCTTGAATACCGATGCTTCGGTGAGTAATATCAAGCCAGGCCGGCCCGTCCAGGATGAGCAATCACGCTCATTACTGATGGCAAGCCTGGAAGTGGTGGATGCCGTGATTTTATTTTCTGAAGAAACACCCGAGGAGCTTATCACAAGAATTCTTCCTGATGTACTGGTGAAAGGGGCTGATTATAAACTGAATGATGTGGCGGGAAGAACAGCGGTAGAACTGAATGGGGGAAGAGTAGAAATCGTTCCGCTCAGGCAGGGATATTCCACCAGTAGCCTAATTGAGAAATTGAAATCATAAAACAGGAGCAGTTTTGTGCAATTCTAAAGTCAGAAACCGGAACCCGAATTTGTGAAAGGCTCACGCCGGACCTGGCATGTCAATTTTAATTTTTCCCTCCCCTCTTGTCACCTCACGCATAAAATAAGATCTTATATTTTTTGAAAAATTGCTTTCCTGGTTTGGCAATCTCTCAGGATGCCATTGCACCAGCAGCAGTGAAGCATGGTCGGCTGATGTTTTTCTTTCAAGCCCTTCGACTATTCCATCAACCGATAAAGCATTGACCCGCAAGTCCTCCCCAATACTATCGGCTGACTGATGATGGGCTGAATTGATTTCACCATTTCTGGCTTCCACAATTTTGTGAAGCATGGTTTCATCCTCCACCATGACTGCATGCATGGTATCACTCTCTTCGCTTTTATCATGACCTTCGACACGCAAGTGAGTGAAAATATCAGGTATTAAGGTTCCGCCGAAGTAGACATTGGTAAGCTGAAGACCCCGGCAAATACCCAGAAGTGGTCTTTTTTTCCGCTGTGATAACTCAATTACTTTAAACTCAAACTCATCACGGCGGGCATCAACTTCCCTGGGATCAAGCAATTCATAAAACTCCGGCTTATTATAATACCTGGGATGCACATCATGACCTCCGCTCAACACAAATCCATCGCACTGTTCTGCATCTGAAAAATTATTGAGATGATAAGAAAGCCGGATTACTTCAGCCCTGTTATCGAATTTCCTAATCCAGTTTTCGTACAACGGAAATTTCCTCCCGCAATCCGTGATACCGATAAAAATTTTTGATCGTTCCATGCCCAAGGCATAATTTAATTTTCGGAAATGAATGCATGCTTAATAAGGCCGGGCTTTTCGCGTGTACGGAAATAGGCGTTTTCTGTTTCGGAAGGCGCTGAGGGGGTGGTGATTTTTTTAGTCAGCTTCACCGTTCCTATCGCAACATAAAATAGCTTACTGCCGGGACCGTAATCCGGGATTATTTCACCGTTTATTAACTCAATCCCCTTGTAGTTCAGAAAATCACGCAGATAATATTTAAAACGGAAGTACTGCCCTTTTTTGAATTTTATTTCCGCAAATACAGAAGGGTTGAAAAGATTCAAATTTTCATTAAACCAGCCTGAGATTTTATCCTTATGATCACCCTGTTTAATTTTTCTTTTATATGCAAACATCAGTTCTGCCTCAATTCCGGCAGCGAAACCTGTTCCGGATTCCAGGTTTCCCATTTTGACTGCTATGGGCACACCAAGACCATATGCACGCTCTTTGATTTTTTCAGTGTTACCGGACTGATCATCATAATGGCTGATCAATCCTACATTGCGTATACCCAGGCCGGTATAAATTCCAAACTGATTATTGAAATCATAATGGAGCTGTTGCTGTAAATTGAATACCGGTGAAAACCTTACGACCGGGGAAAGGCTGGTTGAGTCAGTATTCACAACGCCAAGAGAAAAAATAGTTTCACCTGCAGATGCTGCATACCATTTTTGAGGATATGCATTCAAGGTTATCATGACGCCAACCAGAAGTGATAAGTAAGTTTTGAAGCAGCTCATAATTTCATACAAGTATAGATTAGTGAATTACAATATTGACAGGGACAAATTAAGTGACAACATTTCATATTGAACGCATTTACACTGGCTTTCTTCAGCACCACCTCGAAGACACTTAACTTTCTGAATGATGCTGTAACCTGCGCTTATTAAAAAATATACCTGTGGCCGAAAAGAAACCGCAAGATCACTTTCCGAAAATAAAATCCCTGACTGTTTCAGAGTTCTCCTTATAGCGTCCACAATCAGTTTCAATGGTTGTGGTACCATTTTGCGGAGGTGTAAAATGGGCGGCAGCGGATATATTAAGAGATTTATCTGCATAGCAATCCTTCATAAAGTAAGCATATACAGGAAGCGCCATGCTCGCACCCTGGCCATAAAACATGCTTTTGAACCGAATGATGCGATCATCACCCCCCACCCAGCATCCTGCAACAATCTGGGGAGTGATTCCCATAAACCAGCCATCTGTATTGTTTTGGGTAGTACCTGTTTTACCGCCTGTTTCTGCGTGAATGCCATAGCGCGAATGCAGCCGCTGAGCCGTTCCAAACTTTACTACATTCTGAAGCATCTTCACCATTACATATGCTACCTGATCTGAAACCACCTCTGTATGCCTGGAAGTAAATTCCTGCAGAATGCTCCCTCTGTTGTCAGTAATCCTGAGGAGATACTGAGGCCTGGATGAAGTGCCTTTATTTGCGAAGGTTGAATAGGCACTTGTCATTTCATAAACTGAGATATCAGGCACCCCGAGACAAAGTGACGGGTACGGATCCAGCTTGCTCGAGATGCCCATCCTTCTTGCCATTTCAATCATCGGCTGCGGACCTATTTGCTTCATCAGGTAAGCACTCACCACATTCACGGAGTTGGCTAGTCCCTGGTATAGTGTAAGTATCCCCCCATATTTATTATCAGAATTTTCCGGTGACCAGTTTTGAAATTCAGGAAAAACCACCCGCTCATTAGGAACCTGGAAACAAGGTGAATACCCATTATCAATTGCGACTGTATAAAGGATGGGTTTTATGGTTGAGCCCACCTGCCTTTTGGCATTTTCATTTACGTGATCATATTGAAAGTAATGGTGATTGATGCCGCCCACCCATGCCAGAACATACCCGGTCGAAGGATCCATTGCCATAAATCCGCATTGCAGGAAAAACTTGTAATATTTCAATGAATCATATGGACTCATAACGGTATCGATTTCTCCCTTGTATGAGAAAACGGTCATGCTGACATTTGTTTTAAACGCCCGCACAATAGAAGCATCATCTGCACCTGCATGCTTCATTTTTGCCCAGCGTTCACTCTGCTTCATTGCGTCATCAATATATTTAGGACTCTTTCCCCATGGAGTGCTGTTCTTATAGCTTTGATAAAATTGTTGCTGAAGATCTTTCATATGCTTTTGTACAGACTCTTCAGCGTAGTGCTGCATCTTTGAATTGATAGTAGTATAAACACGCAATCCATCTTTATAAAGATTGTATTGTGAGCCATCAGGCTTTGGATGCTGCCGGCACCAATTGTTTAATTCCTGCCGCAGGTACTCTCTGAAATAAGTAGCCAGTCCCTCGTTGTGATCCGGGCTTATATAACTGAGACTGATCGGAAGCTTTTTGAGTGAGTCAAATTGCTGCGGGGTTAAGTATTGATATTTTTCCATTTGCCCCAGCACGGTATTTCTTCTCCTGAGTGCATTTTCAGGGTTACGCTTGGGATTGTAATAGGTACTTCCCTTCAGCATTCCAATAAGCACTGCTCCTTCTTCAACCCTCAGTGAGTCGGGAGTTTTATTGAAATACGTACGTGCTGCTGATTTTATTCCGAATGAATTCTCACTGAATTCAACCGTTTGCAGGTAGAGATTGAGTATTTCATCCTTGGTATAACGCCGCTCGAGCTTGATGGCGATCACCCATTCCTTGAATTTCGAGAGTAAGGTTGAAAAAAGACTGCCACTTGGTCTCGGAAAAAGATTCTTGGCAAGTTGCTGGGTAATCGTACTTCCCCCCTGCTGATTCCCTATCATTGTTGAAAGCACTGCACGAACCTGGCCCCAGTAATCAATACCCGAATGTTTATAAAAGCGAATATCTTCTGTGGCAATTAAGGTTTTGCGGATAACCGGCGGAATTTCTTCAAATGATGAAGTTGACCGGTTCTGAAAATAATATTTGCCCAGTAGCACACCATCTGATGAAAAAATTTCTGTAGCCAGCTCACTTTTTGGGTTTTCCAGTTCATCAAATGAGGGCATGGTTCCGAAAGCTCCTATGGCAGCAAGCCCAAGCATGAAGAGGAAAAGCATCACACTGCCCGCAATGAAGCTCCAGAAGATTTTAAGAAAGGATTTTACGGACGGTGAAAGCGCCATGTATGCCTAAAGCAAAAAGAATTTAGAGACTGTAAAAGAACAACTTTGAAGTGATTATTCCGGGAGAAGAATCCTGTAATATGAAAGCGGATGCAGATTGCCATCCATCAGTCTTCTTCTCCATTTTCATAATTTTTCTCGAAGAAGTCAATATACTCTTCCATATTCTTTCGCTGAAAAAACTGTATAAAATTCTTATCATCAATTACAAACACTCGATAACCGATATCCTCAACGGTTTCAAAAATGGATTCTGAGTCAGTGATCTCATCATAATAATTCATTGCATCATTCTTGTCTTTAAATTGTTTCACAAGGATAACCTGTGAATTTTTATCAAGGAGCTGTGGCTGCACCTTTAAATTATCAATGGAATGATTGCTTGAGTTGTAATTCGAAAGAGAATCTGCTATTGCCTTAGACTTTGGTGTTACAGTATTGAAGTACACCACGAGGTAATGAGGATTGGAGGGCGAAAACTTATAAGGGGATGGTCCTTTTTGCTTTACTTCTTTCTCCCCCTCCTCTTTCTGCTGCTGCGCTCCCTTGGGAGGAGCACCAAGTGCGGTGAGAATTTCTACTGCTTTATCGTGCTCTTCCCCGCCAGGATATTTTAGGACTACCGTATCCAGAGCAGCAATATATGCATTCCGGTCTTCTGTTCTTCCTATTGCTAACGCTTGTAATAAATCAAATTTTGCTTCAAGCGGATTAGGCATGAATAAGCTGTCTGCTTTTTTTACCAGGGCAAAAACTGTACTGTCCTGGTTTGCCTCATAAAAATAATAGGTAGACGCATAAAAGGTATTTACCTCCTTTTTTTTCTCATCTTGTTTGCGGAAATAATCAGGATCAAGAAGTACCGCAGCATATATAGAGTTTGGAAAGCGATTGAGAATATTCTGGCGCATTGCCTCTGCCTTATTTTTATTTCCTGCATCTTCATACAATAGATATAAGCTGTAGAAGGCTTTTACTACACTGGAATCACTGTCAAATCTTTCAGTCAGCTTTTCAAATGTGGAAATTGCTTTTGAAGTATTGTAAAGATTGCTGTTATAAATAGTGCCAAGGGTATAATAGGCCTCGAAAATTTTTTTATCAGATATCAATAGTTTTTCCGGAGTTGAAGGTATGTTTTTGAGCAATTGCATATAGAATCCGCCCTGTTCTGCGGATACACTATTACTGCTGTCACTCACATTGCTGTTTTCTCCGCTGTTATCATTTGCCTGCTGCTCATCATTGCCTGATTTTCTGTTTCCCCGCCGCCAGTTGTCCTCATTGGTGCGATTACCCCATTTTTTAATAAACTCGTTAAAGCCCGATCCCCGCAATGCCGGATTATAAAAATACCAGGTACTGCCAGAGGTATTAGTTTGAATCTGTTCAGTATTTTGATTGCTAAAAACATTGGTAACACTGCCTGTTTCATCTTCTTCAGCCGCTTTTTGTTTTTCAAGCTTGTTTACCATCTGGTCAAGAATCTTTTTGCGTTCTTTTTCCGGCAGTGCGGCTAATCTCTGTAAGCTGTCTTCAGTATTGATGATAGCCATCTGAACTGAAACCATATTCAGGATTTCCTTCAGCTCATTAACCCGGTCAATCGTATCGAATTTGGAATCCAGAAAAACAACTGCGCTGTCATAATATGGAGCAGCCGTTAAATAATCCTGATCAGCCATGCTCATTTCACCGATTTTAAGAAACGATAATCCTTTCTGATTGAGATTACCGGCACTATTTCCGATTGAAGCTTCAAAATTCTTTATTGCCTGATCATATTTCCCCTGCTTTAGCTGAACGATCCCGGCATAGTAATAAATCTGGTCATAAAATTCTTCAAAGTTTTTATTCTTTGCCATCTCCTGCAGGTCACTTGAAATCTGTGCGGGCGATCCACTGCCACTGGAAACATAATTTTTTACCACGCTTATCCGTGAATTAAAATCCATTTCATAGGTGGGATGCAGCTTTGGAATTTCAGCGAAAATTCTTCCTGCAGTCCCATAGTCTCCTGAAAGCTGATATAGCTGTGCAAGGAGGTAGGTATACCTTACAGTTTCCTGCCTGTCTTTAATAATTTTTAATGCCTGGCTCATAGGCTCAATGGCGTTCTTATATTGCTTCTGCTGAATAAATACAAAAGCGTGCATCAGTTGCAGGTCATCCTTAAGATCAGAGGGGAATTTTTTGTCCTGATCCAGATAATTGAGAATTGCATTCGCCTCACCGTAATTTTTACCCATAGCAGTCGCGCGCACAAGCCATAGTACATCAATATAATGAATGGGCTTATGCCTGAGCATTTTAAACCCGGAACTCTGGGATTGTTCTTTTACAGTACCTGTATATTGATTGGTATTCTTGTCCGCTTTGGTTTTTGAATTTCTCCTGCCCTTCTTTTTTTTGTGTGAGGAAGACTTGGATGACGCGGATCCTGAGGCATTTTCATCTTTAAATTCAGAAGAAACAAACTGAAATGTGGCCCTTGCGGAAGAATAATCTTTTTTATAGAAATATGCCTTGCCAATATGGAAGTACGCATCATCAGTCCATTTACTTTTCGGATGCAGCTTAACTACTACTGTTAACCTCTTGATGATGGAATCCATATCCGGGGCCGGAAAATTATCTTCAGGGTTTCCGGTAAGAAATAACGGTAACAGCTTTTCATAATCTTCGCGGCGGGATGCAGCAACAGCTTTTTCATCCTCTTTCATCCTGAGAGTAGCATAGTAATATCCATTGTAATGAGCAGTGGTATTATGATACACTTTGCCTATGTAGCTCTGGCCTTTTTTGTTTGAAGAACAGCCTGAGGCAATCGTGATGAATGCGAATAGTAAAAAGTAAGAAAAAATATTTTTCAAGCAGGTAAATTGAGCATTGAATTAACTTTGGAAATCAAGAATTATTTTACGAATGCGAAGATAGTTGAAAGTCAGAAGTGGAAAAGGAGAACACTTCACAAACATTTTTCTCCTACCGTGCTTTTCCCAACCTTTGCGTTGCATTAAATTACGAGCTTGGCAACACCGAATTCTGATAAAAAGAAAAAAACATTCTGGCAGCGGCTTACCGCACACTACCGCCTTGTACTGCTGAATGATGAAACCTTTGAAGAAGTAAGTTCTTTCCGGCTATCACGGATGAACGTATATGTTCTGGTGAGCACAATCATGGTGATTCTCGTGCTTGTTACCATTTCCGCCATAGTCTATACTCCTTTAAAGGAATACATTCCCGGATATGCTGATGTTAATATGCGTCGCAATATTATGGAGCTGAAGCTCAAAAGCGATTCTATTGAAAAGCAGATGCTGAACAATGATCTATACCTGAAAAATATCCGGCGAATAATCAGCGGAGACCTTCCGGCAAATACAACCAGTGATGCTTCCGCGGCCCCGCCTGTTATTTATAATTCAATCAACCTGGATAAGCATTCCGATGCGGAGCAGCAATTACGGCAGGATGTAGAACAACAGGAAAAATTTAAACTGAATAAAACAGCGGATATTTCGGGGGGTAAATCCACCATTCATGGGTTCCTTTTCTTTATACCGGTAAAGGGCTATATCACACAATCATTCGATGCTGCTAAACAACATTATGGTGTTGACATTGTCGCACCCGTAAATGAACCTATCAAATCTACCCTCGACGGCAGAATTGTATTTGCAGAATTTACTGCAGAAACAGGATATGTTATTGCGATTCAGCACAATACCAACGTAATTTCGGTTTACAAGCATAATTCAGTAATCCTGAAGCAGCAGGGTGATTATGTAAAAGCCGGTGATGTTATAGCTATTATCGGTAATACAGGAGAATTAACCTCTGGTCCGCACCTTCATTTTGAGCTATGGTACAATGAATTACCCCTTAATCCGGAGCAATATCTTGTTTTTAACTGACGTTTTTTTATACCTTTTCTGGCTTCATTTCCATTAATCCTGGCTATGCTTGAAGGGAAAGGGAAAATTTAATTTAGGCGCTTATGTGGAAAAAACTTGACTCCGATTATGAAAATGAATAAGAAATTTATTACTTCGCAAAGATTTCATGCTAAAATAATTTTATTTTAGCCGACAAAACCACACAAACTATGTTCAATACCAACAACGAAAAACAACCTGCCAAAGCACCCGCACCATCCAATGGCAGTCAAACTGCTGTAAACATTATTGGCACAGGAACCAATATTGAAGGGGAGATAAAAACTGACAGCGACATTCGGGTTGACGGAAAGGTGAAGGGAACTGTTACTTCCAAGGCAAAAATCGTAGTGGGCTCAACCGGAATAGTGGATGGTGATCTGTTATGTGATACCGCTGATGTCTCAGGAAAAATTTTCGGCAAAGTTGAGGTAACGGATCTGCTTTTCTTAAAAGCAAGTGGATATCTAGAAGGTGATATTGTTACCGGAAAACTTGTGGTAGAAGCAGGCGCCCGCTTTACAGGCTCATGCAAAATGGGGGTAAAAGAAATGAAGCCCAATGAAAAATCCACCACTCAGCAATTACATAAAGAGGCGATCTGAAAAATCAGAACAAGGAATCAAAGGATAACCTTCTTTCGGGTTTTGCACGTTATTCCAACATAATCTACATCCTTATCGGCACCATTGCAATTGCATTTGGTGCCGGTTACTTTCTGGATAAGCTGACTCACCAATCCTTTCCGGTGTTTAAACTGATTTTCTCCATGAGCGGTGTGGTGCTCGCTTTATATTTAGTCTTCAAACAGCTGAGCCGCAGATGATGTTCCGAAGCTTCGTTTACAGACTTGTTATCCTCACTGCGGGATTGTCTGTAATAATTGCCATAATAAACTTTTTCTTTTTGTTCTTTGAGTCTTTCCAGATATTTTCATGGGTGGGCCTCATGTTTTTTTTTATGCTCACAATCATTACGGGATATATTGGCTTACGGGCCGTGGGAAAATCTTCACATGGGTTTGTTGCAGGGGTAAATGGGATTGTGTTACTCAAATTGGTTTTGAGCATTGCTTTTCTTATCGGGTATTTGAGTATTGCCAAACCGGTCAATTCAAATTTTATCGTTTCTTTCTTCGCCCTTTATATCTTTTATACAGCATTTGAAATACGGGAGCTGATTGGAGCACAGAAAATAAAATCGGGAGAGCAGAAGATATCTCAGCATGTTAAAGGATGAAACCCTGAAAAACATAATCCAGCCGTTCATTCCTGAAGATGCAGTGGATGTTGTGGTGAACTGGATTATCAGACAGAAAATTACACTCACTATTACCAACAGCCGGCAAAGTCTTTTTGGTGACTACAGGTGGCCGCACGGGGATAAAGGTCATCGCATTTCAGTTAATGGGGATCTCAATCAGTATGCATTTCTCATCACCTTTGTACATGAGATGGCTCATCTTACTGCATGGGAGAAATTTCGTAACACCATAACTTCCCATGGAAAAGAATGGAAGCATGAGTTCAATATGCTTATGGATGAATTTGCCGGGAAAAAAATTTTCCCGGAAGATGTCAGAACTGCATTCAAGCAGCACCTTCTTAAGCCGGCACACTCACATTCCATAGATGAAAGCCTAATGAAAGTACTTAGGAAATACGACCCGTTTAAAGGAAGCATTCTAAGCGATTTAAAAGAGGGAAGCTTATTTGAATTCAAAGGACGAATTTTCCGGAAAGGAATAAAACTCCGGAAGAGATTCAAATGCATTGAAACAAATTCACGCCGGGAATATTTGTTCAACCCTGCTGCGGAAGTAAAAGCCTCACCGGTTCGTTAGAACCAATGAGGCTTACTTGCATCTATTTTAAAAATCTATTCTTTTATTTCCACCTTTCTGTATTCACCACCGGCATTGAACAACTCAAAATCATTGAGAATAATTTGAATAACCGTACACGAAAATCCTTACAATGGAAAACACCATTGCAAGTTTTCATGACTAACTTTGATAAACCAAATTTTGTCGCACTTGGAACTTGAATCCGCATTCATTTATCTTCACTCAATTAAATTTTATCAGGAATGAAAAAAATTATCTTCATCAGCTTTTTGTTTTTTACTGCTATGAATGCTGCAGCACAGGTGAATTTTCAACCTCTTACATGGGATGATGCCACGCAGAAATCAGCTGCTGCCGGCAAATATATTTTTATGGATTGCTTTACCGATTGGTGCGGCTGGTGCAGGGTGATGGATAAAGAAGTATTTACTGATTCTAAAGTTTCAGGTTTTATTAATGATCATTTTATTGCCGTAAAAACTGACATGGAAAAGGGTGAGGGAATTTTGGTCTCACTTAAATATCGCGTCAACGGATATCCGGCCTATCTCATTTTTGATCAGACGGGAAATTTAGTTTATACCATTACAGGGTATAGCCCCGTTGATAAATTTCTTGCCTCACTAAATGAATCTGTTGACCCTGAAAAGCAAACCGTGTATAAAGGAATCAGCAGAGATCTCAACTTAGTCTATCCCGATTTTTGTCTGAAGTTTATTGATGGCCGTAAACGCAACTGGCCGGATAGTGCTGTTGTGATCAGCTATCTCGAACAGCAAACGGACTTATCTACTGAAGTGAATTGGACCGTGCTGAGTCTTTTTGGATACCGCTTTCCAAAATATTCCCAAATCATCCTTGAGAACCAGGAGAAGTATTCTAATCTGTACGGTATCAATGAAGTTTCTTCGGTTGTGAAAAACAATATCATTGGCTCAAAACTAAACTACGCAATTAAAAATTTAAATGAAGCAGAATTGAATTCAACGCTACAAATGGTTGATCAGTACGTAAAGGATGATGCGGCTCTTTCTAAACTTTACTACCGGATTTCATTCTACCTGGCTACCAGGAATTATTCTAAAATGATGAATACACTCGATGAGCTGGCTGCAACTCATGGTTATGGTGATGTTGACGAATACAATAGCTGTTGCTGGGAAATTTATGAGAAAAGTGACGATCCTGAACTTATCAGGCGTGCTGTAATCCACATGGAAAAAGCCGTATTGGCAGTTAAAGGGTATGCCCAGCTGGATACGTACGCTGCTTTGCTGTTTAAAGACAAACAATTTGAAAAGGCAGAAAAGATAGCGGATGAGGCCATCACCATGGGTAAAGAAAAAGATCAGGATGTTTCATCCACTGAAGCATTGCTGGAAAAAATTAAAATTGCAAAGGGCGGCTAAGGGTTTATGATTTCAATGGAATTCCTCAAGCACCGCTACATACTGCTTAAGGTACTGATCCAGTCGCTTCCTCCGGTATTGCATAATAAACCTTGGATGCTCAAGGGGAATTATTTTTTTGAAGTAATGAAATTCATGGTTGAGTGATTCAATAAACTTTCTGTTTTTGTTTGCACCAATAACAATTAACGAATCATTTCTTGCACCGATCTGAATTTGCTGACTGAAAGTTTTTTTGATGAAGGGAGTTACCGCCTCCTGGAGTTTTTTATCATCATAATAATTGTAGTTCCTGCTCCCCTTCATAAACCCAAGGGGGCAAACTGCACTGATAAAAAAATTACAGTAGAATTTTTTCACCCCGCCATATTTTTCAATCATCATGTAAATAAATTCACTCGATAGTTCTCTCTTCTCCCCGAAATTATTTGGAATGCCGCAAAATTCTCTCAGTGCAACCGGGTCCGTAAATGAAATTCCTGTAAGCCCGCTCCCGAATCTGCCGGGGTTGATGCCCATAATAAAGACACGCTCTTTCTGATCGCTGAAATACTTTGTGTAAAACGCAGAAACACATTTTTGTACCTCCGGATTTTTGTAGGGATTCAGAACTTCGGTTTGAAGTGATTGAGGCAGAGTGAGTGTGAGATGCCTGAAGAAGAAAATAGCTTTATCTGAGAAATTCATAACCATTATAAGTAGAAGCATGGGCTACTGTAGGGGATAAATGTATCGACCTCATGAATTTGTAAAGTTTTTCGACGTGATGCTGATTCCTCCACAGGGTCATATCCTATTTATAAGGCAAAAACGACCAGAGCGCCAATGCAGGAAAGATAATGGACAATCAAAAGCAATACTTGTTCTCTGCAATCAGCTTCTCCGCAATTCTCCTCCGAGCATTTTTACAGTTGAAAGGTTGCATTTTGGTAAATCGCTTTAATCCCATCATCATCATTTTCATTTCATCGCCCTCTGCAAATGATTCAATTGCATTTCTTCCCGCAACATCCACCCTTGATAAAGCATCATGGAGGTAAACATGAAAAATATCTTCCTGTAAAGAAACAGCGATGCCCATCTCTTTCATCTTCATCAGCCGCAGCAAGCCCGATTCACATAAATAAACTTCTGCAAGCATATCCGCTGCATTCATTATAATTTCCTGTTCCTGCTCCAGTTGCGTCATAAGCTTTTGAACCGCTGCGCCTGCAATAAGAAGCAATGCTTTCTTCATGTTTGCAACCTGCTTTTTTTCAATCGCATATTCTTCGTCTTCAGGTTCCTGAAATTCGGGTATACTCATGAGCTCCTTCTGAATATTCATTGCAGGCGTCAGGAGGTCGAGCCTGCCCTTGAACGACCGCTTCAGCAGCATATCAATGGACAGCAGGCGGTTGATCTCGTTTGTGCCTTCGAAAATCCTGTTGATGCGTGAATCACGGTATGCTCTTGCGGGAAGGTATTCTTCAGAAAAACCAATTCCTCCGTGAATCTGTACACATTCATCCACTACATAATCCAGCATTTCAGATGCCGTCACTTTGAGAATCGCACATTCAACAGCATATTCCTCCGCAGCACCCATGAGCGCCTCGTGATACTTTTTTCCCTCACCAATCAATTCCTGCTTTCTGTTTTCTATATCATTAGCGCTGCGGTATAAAACGGTTTCATTCATCCATACCCGTATTGCCTGCTCGGCAAGCTTGTATCTGATGGCACCGAAACCGGAAATGGGCTGATTGAATTGTATCCGCTGGTTTGCATAATTAACAGAGAGGGTGCTCAGCATCTTGCCTCCTGATACAGCCGCAGCACCGAGCCGGTGCCTTCCTATATTGAGAATATTAAAGGCGATCAAATGGCCCTTACCAGGTTCACCCAGAAGGTTTTGTGTGGGAACATTTACATCCTGAAAAAATATTTGACGGGTAGATGAACCCTTGATCCCCATCTTTTTTTCTTCCTCACCGCGGGATACACCGGGCGTGCGTGCTTCAACAATGAAGGCGGAAAATTTATCACCCTCAATTTTTGCAAACACAATAAACAGATCAGCAAATCCCCCGTTGGTGATCCACATCTTCTGACCGTTGAGAACAAAATATTTTTTGTCGGCGCTCAGGATTGCCGTAGTTTTTGCTCCACGTGCATCACTGCCCGAGCCCGGCTCGGTGAGGCAGTAGGCAGCTTTCATTTCTCCGCTCGACAATTTCGGCAGGTATTTTTTCTTCTGCTCTTCATTTCCGTAATAAAGAATGGGAAGTGTCCCAATGCCGCTATGCGCCGAAACAGATACGGCAATGGAGCCGGCGCAGCCAAAGCCCTCAGTCATGAAGGTGGTGGTAACAAAATCTTTTTCGAACCCACCATACTCCTCCGGAATGGATGCGCTGAGCAGGCCGAGATCACCGGCTTTATCCATCAATGCCACTGCAAGACCCTCTTCCTGCTTTTCAATTCTATCAGCAACCGGGAAAATTTCATTGGTCACAAAGTCGCGCGCCATCTGAAAGATCATCTGCTGCTCCTCATTTCTTTCCTCCGGGATGAAAACATCTGCGGGTTCTGTTTTACTAATTAGAAAACTACCGCCACGGGTTACAGACCTATTAAGAGATTCAGTTTGCATTATTTATTTTCTTATTTTCCGGATTTAACATTTCTTCTTAAAGGTTTTCTCCCTGACGATTTTCTTATGAGCGGCTTTCTTATTCTTGCTGGCTTTGAATCCAGGCTCTTCTTAACCAAATTGATGTGCTCATAATGATGGTCTCCATGCCAGGCATACATTGCAAGAATTTCTTTTAAGGTGAAAATATGATTGTGCTCAGGGTGCATGAAGCGGCGATCGAAATCCTGAAGTGACATGGATTTCAGCAAATTTACCCATCGCTTGTGCAGATTAACAAGAAGCGCAACAGAAACCTCCGGTGGTGTGGTTCTGGAATCACCTAATTCAGCCCATGCTTTTTCATTATAGGGCTTAATAGCAGGAATGTCTTCGGTAAGGGCAAGCTTGAATCGCGTGTAAGCATTCATGTGGCTATCGAAGAGGTGATGAATTACCTGTCGAACCGTCCACCCGCCTTCACGGTAAGCAGTATCCAGTTGATCATTCCTCATGCTCCTCACTAACCTCTCAAATTTTGCGGGGAAGTCTTCAATCTTTTCAATTAATTTTTGGGTATCATCTTCCGAATATTCCTTTCTCCATTCGAATTTACCGGTAGGATATCGTAGTTTTTCTAATTGATCTTGTTCCATTGTTGCTGTCATTTTGTGTTTGTTTTTTAAACGATTATTTAAAGTGATTTGGTAGTTATATTCTTGAATAAACTGTAATTTTATTTTCTATTGATTCTACAAGTTTTTCTTTCTTTTCCAGAGTTCCCTTCTGCGAAATGAATTTTATGTTATAGCCTCAATCACTCCGGCAATTCCCTGTCCGCCTCCGACGCATGCTGTAACAATCCCGAATTTTTTATTCCGGCGCTTCAGCTCATTAGTAATTTTTACCGTCAGAAGCGCCCCGGTGCATCCAAGCGGGTGACCGAGTGCTATGGCACCCCCAAGGGGATTCACAATTTCAGGGTCTATTTCAAGCTCCCGGATCACTGCCAGGGACTGCGTTGCGAATGCTTCATTGAGTTCAATCACATCTATATCATTCAGCTTCATCCCTGCCTGCTTCAATGCTTTCGGAACTGCTTCAATTGGACCAATTCCCATAAGGCGCGGATTTACCCCTGCAGATGCGCAACTCACTAAGCGCGCTATTGGTTTCAATCGCAATTCATTTACCATCCTGCCGCTCATCACAATCACGAAAGCAGCTCCGTCAGATGTCTGGGAAGAATTGCCAGCTGTAACCTGGCCATCCTGCTTAAATGCGGGCTTCAGCTTAGCAAGTGCTTCAAGGGTAGTATCTGCACGGGGACCTTCATCTTTATCAATTGTAAAACTTTTTGTTTTTCTTCTGCCATTCTCCACGATTACTTCTTCTACCGTTACAGGTACAATTTCATCCTTCGAGTCTTCTTCGCCAATTGACTTCACCGCTTTCCGGTGTGAATCAAATGAAAACAGATCGGAATCTTCACGGGTGATATTATATTCTTTAGCAACTTCCTCTGCGGTCAATCCCATGCCGAGAAAATATTCCGCATGATCCTTTGCCACATTGTAATTGGGAACGGTCTTCCAGCCCATCGTAGGAACAAGTGACATTGATTCGGTGCCGCCTGCAATAATACACTCTGCCATTCCGCTTCTGATTTTTGCTGTGGCTATGGCTATGGCTTCCAGGCCGCTTGCGCAATAACGATTTATTGTTACTGCAGGAACCGAAACAGGCAGTGCCTGGATTGCGATCCATCTTGCAATCTGCAATCCCTGCTCAGCTTCGGGCACCGCGTTGCCAACAATGAGGTCATCTATTCTTTGCGGATCGAGTTGCGGAACAGCTGCTAATAATCTTTTGATTACCTGCACAGCAAGGTCATCCGGGCGGGTAAACCGGAAGCCGCCTTTTTTTGATTTGCCAATGGCTGTTCTGAATCCCGCAATGATGTATGCCTCATTCATTGGTACTTATTTTTTGGAGGGCAAAACCGCGTTTTCCCTCCGGTGTAAACAACAGGCAAAATTACATCACCTTAAAGGAGCCGAAGGCCGGTATAATAGTCATTGTTGATTATTGCTTCTTCTCACATAAAATAATGGACTCACAAATTTCATTCAATTTCGAAGCGACTTTCCGGTAGTCAGGATTGATTGAATTCGCTCCATAGATTTCTTCGTTGTAATCAAGCTCAGGAAAGCTTCCCGCTCCAGATCCAATAGGTACTGCTCACTCACATGGGAGGGCTGAGTGAGGTCTCCGCCGCACATAACCCAGGCGAGTTTTTCAGCAATCAGGCGGTCATGCTGTGTAGCATAATTACCATATTGCATTGCTGTAATACCTGCGTAGAATGCGGCGAGGGCGCCTCTTCCAAGCACATGCACATCAGTTCGTTTTACAGGCATGGTGTATCCCTGATGAAGTAATTGCAATACTTTTTCCTTGGCATCTTTAATCACTCTTTTTTCATTAATGGAAACATGATCAATGCCGGTGCGAAGGATGCCCATGTCAAATGCTTCTGCTGCTGAAGCCGCCACCTTTGCAGTGGCGATATTCAAGAATCGCTTCTGTAATTCCGGAAATTCTACTTCACCCGGCTGGTAAGAATCCGATGCACGAACGGTCATCTCCTTTGTTCCGCCCCCGGCAGGTATAATACCTACACCAAACTCCACCAGTCCGATATACGTTTCAGCAGCTGCCTGAATACTATCAGCATGCAATGCAAATTCACATCCGCCGCCAAGTGTGAGATGGTGCGGAGCTACCACCACCGGAATGGATGAATAGCGGATCCTCATCGAAGTGTTTTGAAAAGTTCGACAGGCAAGATCCAGCTCATCATATTCCTGCTCAATGGCGAGCATCAGCATCATAGCGAGATTAGCGCCTGCTGAAAAATTCTCTCCCTGGTTACCAATTGCTAACCCGTCAAAACTTTTCTCGGCAATTTCAATGGACTTGTTTATGCCTTCAATCACTTCACTTCCAATGGCATTCATTTTTGTTTTCCATTCGAGGTTTATTACTCCGTCACCAATGTCAACCAAATTGCAGCCGTTATTTTTCCAAACGATATTTTCCGAATGGTTTTTAAGAATGATAAACGCATCGCTTCCCGGAATATGCCTGTAATCACCTGCGCGCTGATCGTAAAATTTTTTCTTTCCGTTCCCGAAAATGTAAAATGTTTTGTTTCCCTTTGCCAGTAAATCATAAACCCATTCCGCAGGCTTATACCCTGCGTCTTCCATTTGCTTTACTGATTCCTCCAAACCGATTGCATCCCATGCTGCAAAAGGACCGAGTTCCCAGCCAAAGCCTGCATTCAGGGCTTCATCAAGCCTGTAAATCTCATCTGTTATCTCAGGAATTCTATTACTCACATATTGAAATACACCGAAGAAAAAGTTCCTGTAAAATTCACCTGCCTTGTCAGTGCTGCTGATCGCAATCTTCATCCTTTGTTTCAGATCATCATGCCGCCTGAGCTGATCGAGTATGGCAAATTTTACATTCGGCTTCAGTGAATATTCAAGTGAATTAAGGTCGAGAGAAGGGTAAAAAGTTGTGCCCTCCTTCTTCTCCTTCCTGTAAAAACCCTGACCAGTTTTATCACCAAGCCAGTTGTTTTTTACCATCTGATCAAGCCATGAAGGAATTCTGAAAAGCTCCCTCGCTTCATCATCAGGACAGGCAGCATAAACAAACTGCGCTACCTTAACGAGTGTGTCCAGTCCGATCACATCAGCGGTTCTGAACGTGGCAGATTTCGGTCTTCCGATTGCAGGGCCGGTAAGCGCGTCAATTTCATCAACAGTAAGTCCCATCTTTTCTGCGAGATGAAAAATCTGCATTACAGCATACACTCCTACACGGTTTGCAATGAACGCAGGAGTATCCTTGCACAGCACAGTTTCTTTTCCTAAGAATAAATCACCATAGTGCATGAGAAATTTAATGACTTCTGGGCTTGTTTTCTCAGTGGGAATAATTTCCAGAAGGCGCAGGTAGCGCGGGGGATTGAAAAAGTGTGTGCCACAAAAGTTCTTCTGGAAATCTTCGCCTCTGTTTTCATTCATCAGATGAATGGGAATAGAGGACGTATTGGATGAAATGATGGTACCCTTCGCTCTGAATTTTTCCACTTCATCAAAAATCTGCTTCTTGATGTCAGCATTCTCAATAACCACTTCTATCACCCAGTCGCATTCGGCAATTTCCTTCATGTTGTCAGAAAAATTTCCTGTTGTAATCAGCTTTGCTGATGATTGCCTGAAAAGCGCCGCAGGAGTTGATTTCAGCGTGGATTGTAGTGCATTATTTACAATGCGGTTCTTAACTGCCGGATGATCCAGGGATAATTTTTTTGCTTTCTCCTCTGCTGACAATTCCCTGGGCGACATGTCCAGCAGCAAAACAATTACGCCGATGCTGGCGAATTGACAGGCAATGCGGCTTCCCATTACCCCACTGCCCAGTACCGCAACCTTTCTGATCTTTCGTTGAAACATTACGCTTCTTCTTATGGCGGCGAATTTACTTCACTCCGGAGCGCCGTGAAGCACCAATTTTTGCTATATAATTTCAGAATGGCCTGAAGTCAGCCCTTCATTGCGACCGTATATCATACTAACACCAGGTTAAAACAATTTCCTTCTGCTATCCAGCATAAAGGGTATCTATCTCATTTTTGTATTTATCAAGTATCACTTTACGCTTCAGCTTCATGGTAGGAGTCAATTGTCCGGCCTGAACCGTCCATTCCTCTGGCAGCAATTTAAATTTTTTGATCTGATCCGTATGTCCGAGATGGGTATTCTTCTCGTTCACTATTTCATTATATTTATTAATCACTTTGGGATCATTAATTAATTTCACTACGGAAGTGAATGCCACACCATTTCGCTCACACCATGATTTGAGGTGATTCACAGAAGGAACAATAAGTGCTGAAATAAACTTTTTTCCATCGCCAACCACCATCATTTGCTCGATAAGATGTGATTCCTTGAATTTATTTTCAATCGGCTGAGGTGCTACATATTTCCCTCCGGAAGTCTTGAACAATTCTTTTTTCCTGTCAGTGATTTTTAAGAATTTCTCATTCACCCACTCTCCAATATCACCCGTATGCAACCACCCGTCTTTCTCAATGATTTTTGCAGTCTCATCCGGTAATTTGTAATAACCCACCATTATATTATTTCCGCGTGCAAGAATTTCACCATCCTCAGCAATCTTTACTTCCACTCCGGGTACAACATGGCCAACCGTGCCGAGGATATTTTCTTTCAGATCATATCGGTTCACTGAAATCACCGGTGATGTTTCAGTCAAGCCATAGCCTTCCATGATCACAATGCCGGCAGCAGTAAATACCCTGCCGATTTTTGGATTCAATGGAGCCGAACCGGAGATGATGGCAAAAACATTTCCACCAAGGGCTTCGAGCCATTTACTGAAAATAAGCTTCCGGGCAACCTTCAGTCTCAGGCTATATCCCAACCCCGGATTTTTCTGCGTATCAAATTGCTCACCGAGTTGAAGCGCCCAGAAAAACAGTGCCCGTTTCATTCCTGTTAACTCTAATCCTTTGGAAACAATTCGCTCATAAACTTTTTCGAGCAGGCGCGGGACACACGTGAAAAAGTGAGGCTTCACCTCCCGCAAATTCTCACCAATAGTATCAATGCTTTCAGCATAAAACACTGATACTCCCTTCATCAGGTAAGCATAAACCACGAGTTTTTCAAATACATGATTGAGCGGAAGAAAGCTCAGGACGCGATGTGTTTCATTTACGGGTAAAACATTGCTTACCGATTTAAGATTTTCACATATATTAAAATGCGAAAGCATCACACCCTTGGGAAAGCCTGTAGTTCCGCTTGTGTAAATCATACAGGCAATGTCTTTTTCACTTACTGCATTACTTGCTTCATGTAAACGGTTTTCGTCAGTATTTTCAGATCGCTTCAGGAATTCATTCCAGCTCAGAGCTTTCTCGTAATCATTGAAAATTAAAATTTCTTTTAGTGATGAAATCCGTGGCTGAAGAATTTTCATTCGATCATATAGTTCACGGGAGGAAACAAAAAGCATTTTTGTTTCCGCATGCGTCATGATATACACATAATCCTCATCACTGATGGTAGGGTACATAGGAACCGTAACTCCCCCGATTTGCATGGTACCGAGATCAACAAAATTCCATTGCGGACGGTTGTTGCTGATGATTGATACTACGTCCCCCTTATTGATTCCTGAAGCGAGCAGAGCCCTGCTCACTTTATTCATATTTTCTGTTACTTCCTGAGTGGAGTAACTCTTCCAACTGCCATTGATTTTTTCATTGAGGCAGTCAACTTTAGGGAAATTATTTTGCTGAGACGCAGGTAATTCAAACAGTCGCCTGAAGTCGTTCATGAAGTCAAGAAGAATTTGATGAACGTGAAAGTATAAAAAATCAGGAGTCAATCAAGACAAAGCTCACTTCATTGCCGCATCATTTAAAATCAGAAAGATTATGGCTCAAATACCTGCAAAAATGCAAAGTGTATTCAACATTATAAGCCAAATCCAATACCGGCACGAATTACCGGACGCCGGTAGTACTGGCTGTTAGGGTTTTGTATTACATCATACAAAATAGAAATAAAGAAAGCGGAGCTTGCTCCAAGCTCCTGGCTATAGCCACCTCCAAGCAGTAATGAGGGAATCCATTTTCGCTCCAGCGTGAAAGTACCTGCTATTGGATCTACAATATTTACAGCAAGTTGATTATTCTCCTCAAAATCTGCCTCTGCAAATAATCCCTTGTAAACAAGGTAGCGTGTCATGAGAAGTCCGCCATAAATTGAAGTGGAGAAGTCGTAAAAATTATCGCGGTAATAATAATAACTGCCCCCAACTCCCACAAGCCAGTTATCAGTCATTTTATAGCCAATGATGGGCGCAACTCCGATATAGGTAATGGTGCCAAACGATAAAGCAGCGTTACCGCCGACAAAAATCCGGTCACTCAAGGGCTTCCGGGAATTGGTTTTATTATTCTCCACCACAGTACTATCACTTTGAGAAAAGGCTTCAAAGGGAATCAGGATCAGCAAAGCGAAGCAGGAAATTCTATTTATCAAATGCATAAATGAATTTTAACAGAATCAAAATTATAAGAAAGGAAATAATACACTTGAACGGGATCAATCTGCAAATATTTTGCCCGGATTCAGTATTCCGTAAGGGTCAAATACGTTCTTGATCTGTTTCATAAGATTCAGCTGTTTTTCGCTGAATGCGATAGCCATGTAGGATTTCTGCACCCACCCGATCCCATGCTCCCCGCTGATGGTACCTCCAAGTGAAACACAAAGCCGGAATATTTCGGCTATTCCTTTTGGCAGCATCTCCTGCCATTCGCTGTCACTTAATGTGCCCCTGATGATGTTTACATGAAGATTTCCATCGCCGGCATGTCCGTAACAAACGGATTTGAAACCAAACCGGGCGCCGATCTTCTTCACCCCCTTAAGCAACAGCGGAAGCTCGGCACGGGGCACTACGGTATCCTCCTCCTTGTAAACCGAATGCATTTTTACAGCATCCGCAACACTTCGCCGCAATAGCCACAATTCCTGCTTCTGCTCTGATGATTCAGCAAAAAGAATCTCTCCAATGTCATACTGCTGCATTAGCCCGGAGATCAGTTCCATCTCTTTCATCAGCTGCTCAATATTGTTCCCGTCCACTTCAATCAATAAATGAGCTGCAATATCTTTTTCAGCAGGAAATTTATGCCCTTCCACATACTGCATGGTCCAGTCAATGGCATCGCGTTCCATAAATTCCATAGCGGAGGGAATAATGCCGGCCATGAATACTGTGTTCACAGCTGCGCATGCCTCAGTTGCGGATCGAAAAGGCACCAGCATCAGCAGATCAAATTGAGGATGCGGAAGCAACCGCAAAACAATTTTGGTAATG
>JBDSEA010000137.1:0-13782 GCA_039920305.1 Chitinophagales bacterium | reverse complement strand
TACTTCTGAATTACCCAATCGTAACCATTTGTGGAATTGATATAGCTTGTGGTTGCTGTGTAAATATTTTTAGATGGATCGCATACAACGGAAATCCCGAAGTCATCATTGCCGCTGTTGTCATATTGCACCTGCCACATTACTGAACCATCACCTGATTTGTACTTCGCAAGCAGCATGTCGGTGGTCTGGTTGTTCTGCAGGTTGTTACCGATGATGATCAGGTTTCGTGCCGCATCGAGTACTTGATTTGTCCAATTCAAAGTATCGCCGGGGTTTCCGGTGATGTGTGTCCACACCTTGCTTACGAGCTGGGAGTTGTTGAAGGATTGGGCATGTGCAGGAGTTGTGATTACAAGAGTTGTTGTGTGTGTTAGTGTAATGCTGATTAAATGGAAGACGATGTAGAGTTTTTTCATTGTCTTGAAGTTTTAAAGTTAGTGAAAGATTTTTTTGTCTTGATGAAACTAATGTCAAAAGTATTTTAGGCAGATATCTGAACGGATAAGAAAAGTTTATCAAATCGTTACATTGTCTTGTCCTGCCCCTTCATAACGGTGCATCGTGTGCGCAGCAAGTGCAAGTGTTTTCAAAAACTGTAGAGCTTCTTGTCAAGGAGTTTTTGGAAACACTTACACTTATGGTTGGATGTCCGAATATCTATCATATACCTGATGGTTGAATGCTAAGAAAGGCATTTAACACAAATTCATGATGAGCCGGATTTGGAATTTACATCATTACAAAATGAGTAAGCTGATATGTTCTTGATTCTTTGCTGATAATCCCCTCAACATTCGTTTTCCCTCCCTGGTAATCTCTTTTTTCCCGCCTGGCACACTTAACTTGGTCTCAGATATTCACACAACTATGTTTGCCTCATAAAAACAAACTAAAAATGACAAACATCAAAAAAGTACTCATGGCACCACTCTTAATCGTGTGTACTTTGCTGGTTCTCAATTCCTGTACAAAGGAAGACAGTGCCACCACATTACCATCTGAAGATGAATTGCTCGCGGGCGAAGTTGTTGAAAAGCAACCCTCCCCGGGAGTATATACCATCACCAAATTCATTGACACAGGCGGCGATGAAACCGCACAATTCAATGGATACACTTTTGAATTCAAAGCCAATGGAACTTTAATTGCGACCAAAAATGGTCAAACTTATACTGGTTCATGGGATTTGAACAATGCAGAAACTGTGATGACCATTAACATCGCAGGAACCAATGCTCTTGATGACCTGGATGATGATGACTGGGATGTAATCCGCATAACTAATCAGAGAATCAAAATCAGTGCTCCTGGTCCGGATAAGGTGATCTTCACCAAGATTTAAGTTTAATTGGAGTGGGTTTAGAAGCCGTTCCTGCATAATCGCAGGAGCGGTTTTTTTTGGCTTAACTATATCATTTGAAATTTTTCTTTTTCTATCCATCCTATTTTTCCGTCTTCCAGGCTGATTTTGCTCCATGGGCCAACATAGTCGAGAATTTTAATCTTGATACCTTCATGAATCATGAAAAGGTCAGCGGCACCCGCGTCCGGTGCGCTTTTAACAAGTGTATTGGAAACCATAAGGATGGCGCTGTCAGAATGTTTTTCATTCTGCTTTTGCATGAATGCCAGGGATAACATCGAAAAGGAGGCCATGAGAAAAAAAACAGCTATCCACCGGAAAACTTTTCTGTTTCCCAAAAAAAAAGAAATAGTAAAAACAAGCAGTGCAATCCAGATGGTAGTCAGGGTGAAGATCCCCCATCCTTTAGAGGATTGGAGTGTAATAAATTCTTTCCATAATCTTATGATTCCGGGCTGAGGAACGGCTTCAATATGATCCATTCTTTTCATTTCCGCCAGCTTTAGATTGTGGCGGATATCAGGGTCCTTTGGTGAAATCTTTAAGGCTCTTTCGTAAGCAAGTATGGATTTACCCACATTGTCCATTTTATAAAAGCAATTGCCGAGATTGTAATAAATTTCAGGGCTGCTGTAACCCTGTAAAATCAGCTTCTCATATTCCTCTGCTGCCTGCGGAAATTGATTGGTTTGATAAAGTTCCCCGGCACTTTTAAATATTTGCTCTGCCGGCAGCGCATGTGCCATCTTTCCCTGTCCAAATACTGACTTGAAAGTAATGGCAAAAATTACAAGAAGCACCCTCAGCTCAATACTCTGGTTAACTCCTGATTTCATCTTCAAGGTCCGCAATTAAGTTCATCGCTGCTGAATAATCATTTTTCATTTCAGAAACATCACCCACCGGAGAATAGAGTGAAAGCTCACAGGTGCTGAGAAGGTTATGAAGACGTTGAATGGTTTCTGATTTGACATTTCTTATTGACAATTTTTCTGCCACCATATCCCGAGAGAGGTAAGCTGGATCAATATTTAACTTGTCACTTAAATAACCCCAAAAGGCACGAGACACTTCATCATAAAAATTTTTTTTATCGGTGTGCGAAAGGTGTTTTGCTGCCTGACTCAACCGCTTTTTTGAGAGTTTAAGTGCTCTTCTTCTTTTACTTCCCATAAGGTCAGCAGACAGATTATCATTTCTTCGTCTCACTGCAATCAAACTTATAAAAGCGAAAAACGGTAAAGAATACAATGCGACAAACCCCGGAGAGGCAAAAAAGGAATTTTCATCATTTTCGAATGACTGTGTTGAAGTTTTAATGTATCGGATATCGTCATCCAGAATCGAAATATCCTGCTGCGAATTATAAGTTAATGAATTGGCATTGAGATGTTTTGAAGGCTCCCCGGTAATCTTCAGCGGATATTCAGGAGCATTGATGGTGATATATTTTTCTTCAGAAGGATTGAAATAAGAAAATGTTTGGCTGTTGATTTTATAATCACCCGGTTGCCTTGGAATCAGGAGGTAATCATACTGCTTTGAGCCGCTGGTTCCTGACTCATTTCCGGTCACATGCTCTTTCACTTTAGGATCATAAACCTCAAATCCTGCAGGAAATTGAATAGCAGGCGCTTCTACCAGGCTCATGTTGCCTGTTCCTGAAAGTTTTACAGTATAAGTAACCGGATCATCAGTTTTTGCTTCATGATCAGAGAGAGAGGTTTCAAAATCAAACCTGCCTACCGCTCCTGAGAAATCTTTTGGTTTTCCTGTTTCAGGAAGCTCTTTCACACTAAGCATAGTAACATCGGTTCTTAATGTCAGGGGAATATTCTTGACTTGCCCCATATTAAAAATATCTCCGAACGGATCAGCAAAGGGATCTCTGAAGGGATCTCTGGATTTACCACGTATAGTTACCTGCGCAACTGTAGATATCTCAACAGGTGAAATTTGAAGCGTTCCTGAGCGCTGAGGGTATAAATTATATTTGAGAATATCGAGGGCGTAGTATTGATTGCCGTTATAGTTTTCCACTTTTTGTTTTCTGTTCTGATCGAGCTCCACTTCCTTACTCCAGAACCCATCAAGAGATGGCGCCTTAATCAGGTTGAATCCATTCAGGTTTTGCCTGAAATAAAGCTTGTAAGTGGCTGTAACAAGCTCGCCTTTATAAACTGAATTTTTGGAAAGAATAACTTTTACAAAAACATCATCTTTCAGTTGTTTTGCAAAGTCGGCAGATGAAATGGCTTGCTCTCCATTCTCGCCCGGGGAAGTTTGCTGCTTTGCGGAAGGTGCAGTTACCTGAATCGTAAGCTCGTTCGATTCAATGGTTGTGCCTTTCACATCAATAGTCGCTTTTGCAATTTTAAATGTGCCCTGATGCTTGGGGCGCAGGATATAGGAATACGTCATTGATTGTGAAACGGAGCCGTTCATGATCTGCATGCTGGATGAAGTGTTGGGGCCTCCCAGCAGTACAAAATCATTGAGATCGGGTAACCTTAGGTTTGACCCGGTAGCATTTCCAAGGGAAAATGTAAGGTTGAAGTTCTGATTTTCAGCAACGGACTTAGGCGAAGAAGCTGTGAAATTTGGCTGGGCAAGCGTTATCTCATGAATAAATAAAAAAAGCAAAATAATCAATACAGGAATGCAATTGCACCTCATATTTTTTTTTATTGTGCATTCTTCATTCATCAGATTGAATATTTCATTTTACAATTACCAGTCTTTACGGCTTTTTACCCTCACACCCTTCATCTTTTTTTGCTGCATTTTTTGTGTTGTTTTCTGCTCCTCATTCTCTACTGCTGCAAGTAACTGATCAGATTCTTCTTTCGACAAGCGGGGCTTTTGCCCCTGAGACTGTTGCTCTTGCTTGTTCTGCTGATCCTGCTTACCTGACTGCTGCTGATCCTGTTCTTGTTTCTGATCGTTGTTCTGATCATTCTGATCGTTGCTTTGCTGCTGATCATTCTGATCCTTCTGTTTTTTTTGATCCTCATTCTTATTGTCCTGTTCACTGCCATCTTTATTCTCACGGAGCATCGCATTCGCAAAAGCGAGATTATATTTTGTATCTGCATCGCGGGGTTCAATTTTTAATGCCTGCTTATAAGCCTTCACGGCATCTTCCCATTTTTTCTGTTCTAAGAATGTGTTGCCAAGATTGTGATATGCCAATGCTTTTACTTTTGGATCGGGGTTAGTTTGCGCCGAGAGTTGAAATTGCTTTTGTGCATCGTCATACCTTTTTTGCCCATAGACGGCATCACCTAAATTGAAGGTTGCCTCCGGCATGTTGTTCTTTATATCAAGTGCCTTCTTGTAACTTGCCTCTGCTTCTGCAAAATTTTCATTTTGATAATTCTTATTCCCGTTTCGGGTTTGTGTTTTTTCAGGCTGAGTTGAAAATGGAATTTGGGCAATAGAAAGTTGTGGGCTCATCCAAACCATCGTCATTAGTACAACTCTTGTAAATAAAAAGGATATCATTTTATAATTCATACTTTATGTTTTCAGGCGATGCACAAAAATAGATGGTGGGAATTTTCTAAAAAAAGTTTAAGAATTTTTTAAGAATTACTGATGAGTAGTTGATAATTTATAATGCATAATTCCGGAATGGAGCAAAGAATTGTATTCTCAAATCTAATGTTCATCCCATGAATTCCGGCAACATGCATCCTCCCGAAAATGCTGGTCAAACTGATCGAATAAATAATACCGCTAAAAAAGTTTTCTTAAATCTTCAGTGAAAATTTACTTTTCCTTTCATTCAGCCACCATTCAATCACTAAAAATATCGCGGCAATAATGAGGAACCATTGGAACTGATCATTGAAATCCGTAAATACCATCTCTTCAAATTTCTTTGTGCTGATTCCCTTTAAGTCCTCAAGGAGAGCATCAGTTTCGTCATTGCCACTGCCTAAAAAATAAAATTTGCCACTTGCCTTCACAGCCATATCCTTCAGCATTTGCTGATTCATTTTCGATAGTACAATATTTCCGTTTTCATCTCTTTTAAAATCATTATTCATTGGAATGGGTGATCCGTTTTCGGAACCTACGCCGATAGTGAAGATTTTAATCCCCTCTCTGGCTGCTAAAGCAGTTTCCTCATCAACGCCGCCTTCATTATCCTCGCCATCAGTGATGATGATTAGTGCTTTATGACTGGTTTCACCCTTTACAAAACCCTCCATTGATATGCTTATTGCCTCAGCAATGTTTGTTCCCTGGGTGGGAACCATACCGGGATTGATGGTGCGCAGATACATCCTGGCGGCACTATAATCAACGGTAAGCGGCATTTGCAAATAGGCATTCCCTGCAAATACCACCATGCCGAGCCGGTCATTACTTAGCTTATCGATAAAATTAGAAATGAAGTTCCTGGCGCGGTCCAGCCGGTTTGGCTTGAGATCTTCGCTCATCATCGAGTTGCTTACATCCAGCGCAATCATCACATCAATTCCTTCACGCTTTATTTTTTCCTGCTTTGTTCCTATCTGGGGATTTGCAAAACCCAGGATGGTAAAACAATAAGCTGAGAGCAAGAGGAAGAATTTCAAAACATGCTTGCGGCTGGAATATCCGGAAATGAGCTGAAGTACAAGTGTTCTGTTTCCGAATTTTGATATTGCACGTTTTCGCCAGAAGTAAAAGAGGATGAATAATAAAGCGGCAGGGATTGCGGCAATCAGCAACCATAAATATTCTGTATGCTCAAACCGAAACATCAGGGAACACTTTTTAAAATGAGATACCGGAATAAAATTTCTGCCAGCAAAAGCAATGCAGCCAGGAAAGCAAAAGCAGAAAACTTTTCTGTCTTCCTTTCAAATGCGCTCATTTCAATTTTCGTTTTTTCAAGCTTGTCAATCTGCAAATAAATTTCCTTCAGCCGCTTATTATCAGTAGCCCTGAAATACTGCCCGCCGGTTTTTTTTGCGATGTCCTCAAGAAGATGCTCATCAATCTGCACATCAGCATAGTCAAATATCAAATTACCGCCCGGGTTCATTGCAACGGGTGTCATTGCTTTTCCATTCGTTCCGATTCCAATGGTGTAAACGCGGACTCCATACTGCATTGCGATATCACAGGAGGTGAGCGGGTCAATCAATCCTTTATTGTTTACCCCGTCAGTCATTAAAATCACAACCTTGCTTTTCGCCTCACTCTCCTTTAAGCGCTGGACTGCAGTGGCAAGCCCCATCCCGATGGCTGTACCATCTTCAAGCAATCCGTTTTTAATCTGAGTTAACTGATTTTTAACGATAGCATGATCAATTGTAACAGGACACTGGGTAAAGCTTTCTCCTGAAAAAATCACAAGGCCCACGCGGTCATGCATTCTGCCATCAATAAAATTCTTAGCTTCTCTCTTGGCAGCTTCAATCCGGTTGGGATTGAAATCTTTTGCAAGCATGGAGGAAGAAACATCTACGGCAAGCACAATATCAATTCCCTCGGTGGTCATTTTTGTCTCATCAAAAGAAGTTTGTGGGCGTGCAATGGCAACCAGAAGCAGTACCAGTGCGAGCAAACGAAGTACAGGAAGTATTTTTTTTAAGGTTGCTTTAAAAGGACTTCCTGATTCCGCAAATGACTTGGTGGAAGAAAGCGTAAGAGATGAATAATTTTTTTTGTAAAGAAAATACCACCAGAATGCAGCAAGCATTATTACTGCAGGTATGAGGAATAATACCCACTCGTCAGCGAATTGAATATGTGAGAAATTACTAAACACAGGTTGAATATTGAATTAAGATTAACGGTTTATGGCTGAGCAAGTTTGTTAGCAACAGACATTAACCGGATCAATCATTTGTAACTATTTAATTGTTATCTCCTTAAATTTAAATAAATCTTTAATGACTGTTCACCCTTGCTTCATTTACTTCTCATCTGCCTTAACCACTTTTTCCTCTGTAAGATCAATGAATTTAAAGGCATTGTCCATCACCCTGATATTGATATCCGGCATGGGGATCATTTTAGCAAACTTCACGAGATCGGCATTTCTTAAAACCATCATTAAGTGATCCGCTGCTTCGGCCGGAATATTATAGGAATGAATATTCCCCGTTATTTCTTCGGTGGTTGATTCGAGCGCTAGCCAGTTGTAGCGATATTCAAGATACAACCGAAGGATCTCCGTAAGGCGGCTGTAATACTTTTTAATTTCATCCTTTTGCCAGAGTTTTTCCTCATCCAACCTTTTCAATTCCGATCGTGCCCAGATGTGCGGAGGATCTTTTGGCTTTGGCCGTTCTTTAACAACTGTTTTCCTTGTTTTTCTCCAGCGCCTGATAAAATAAATTACTGCAATAATGATTGCCACCAGTATAATTCCTACGGCAATGAAGGGAAGAAATTCTTTTAATGAATAGGGAACTTCAACAGGAGCTTTGATTGGTTTGATTGCTTTTGCCGTATCAACAGCCATGGTGGTGACTTCAATCGAAATGGAATCAGACAATACACTATCAAGCACCCCGCTCTTATTTCTGTACAATATTTTTTCAGGGCCTAATTGATATTTACCCGAATCATAGGCGGAGACACTATAAATCTGAGAGAGGACTTTAAAATTACCGTTATCGGAAGTGTCAATCCTAGAGGCCTTCACCAGTTCCATATTGCCAAATGAATCTCTGGTGGCTGGAAAAACTATCGTAAAACCGGTGGGATATCTTACAGTGACTTTTACATTGAGAAAATCGCCAATCAGAATGTGTGTTGAATCTGCTTTGAGATTAGCAGTAATGTCCTGCGCACTAATTTTGGATGAAAGAAAAACATTAAACACTGCACCTAAATGAAATATAAATACAAGCCTGAGAACAGTAATTAATCCTTTTCTTTCCTCTAAAATCCGCTTTCTGATAATTATACTGATCATCTTCTCATCTCCCTTTGCTTAAACATATTCATCAGAGCAACCACATAACTATCCTCTGTTTTTATTGATTCAAGCTGGGCTCCGCCCTTCCCAAATAAATTCTTAATGGTTCGAAGGTTCTCTTTAAAATCGTTTGAATATTTTTCTAGCAGTGCTTTATCAGAAGTATTCACCCAAAATTCTTTTTTCGTTTCAGAATCTGCGATCCTGATCAAACCGACATCAGGCAGAGCTGCTTCCCGTGCATCATAAATGTGCAACCCTATGAGATCATGTTTTTTGCCTACGATATTCACTGAGTTTTTTAAATCTTTTAGATAATCGGCTGCAGGATTTGAGTTCAGGAAGTCAGAAACCAAGAATGCAATACACTTTTTCTTTACCACGTTATTCATGTACTTGAGGGCTTCCGAAATGTTAGTTCCTGTATTCTTTGGATGGAAATCATAAATCTCCGAGATGATGCGAAGTATGTGCGTCTTCCCTTTTTTAGGCGGAATAAATTTCTCTACCTCACTGCTGAAAAAAATAACCCCAACCTTATCATTGTTGGTGATCGCAGAGAAAGCAAGTATACCGCTGATCTCAGCAATGATGTGATTCTTGAATTCGTTCTGTGTCCCGAAAAAAGATGACTGGCTCACATCAATCAACAGCATCATCGTGAGTTCGCGCTCTTCTTCGTAAACTTTCACGAATGGCTTATCGTGCCTTGCGGTTACATTCCAGTCAATGGTTCTCAGGTCATCTCCGAACTGATATTCCCGCACTTCACTGAATGAGATGCCCCTTCCTTTAAATGCAGAATGGTAACTTCCGGAGAAAATCTGGTTGGATAGTTTCCGTGTTTTGATTTCGATCCTCCGGAGTTTTTTGCGCTTCTCTTCCGCTTCCCTCGATCTTTCCGATGGAGAAACCGGCTTCCGTAATATAGCAGCTAGCCAGGAATCAGAGTTATCTGTATTTTCAGAACGTTTCTTCATTCAAAATTCCGTTTTACTCCAATAATGCAAGTGCCTCATTTGAAATCTATTTCAAAAGAACTTCTGCCTAAGGGACTTCTACCGCATTAAGTATTTCACTTATGATTTCCTCAGGGGTAACATTTTCTGCTTCTGCTTCATAGGTCAAGCCGATCCGGTGCCGCATTACATCATAACATATAGCACGGACATCCTCCGGAATCACATAGCCCCTGTGCTTTATGAATGCATAGGCCTTGGATGCTACAGCCAGATTTATGCTTGCCCGCGGAGATGCTCCATAGCTTATGAGTGTCATCAATTTATTGAGTTTGTAATCCTCCGGCTTACGGGTAGCAAAAACAATATTGAGAATGTAATGCTCTATCTTCTCATCCATGTAAATCTCACGCACCGTTTTCCGCGCGTTTAGAATGTCTTCCTTCTTAACCACCGGATTGATAACCTTGTTTTGCAATTGCATGTTTTGCCGGATAATAAGTTGCTCCTCATCTATCTTCGGATAATTGATTACTGCTTTGAGCATGAAGCGATCAACCTGTGCTTCAGGGAGCGGATAGGTTCCTTCCTGTTCAATCGGGTTTTGAGTGGCCAGCACTACAAAGGGTTCTTCCAGGAAAAAAGTTTTGTCGCCGATAGTTACCTGCCTTTCCTGCATTGCCTCAAGCAAGGCGGATTGAACTTTTGCCGGAGCCCGGTTGATCTCATCTGCCAGTATAAAGTTGGCGAATACAGGCCCCTTTTTAACTGCAAAATCACCATCCTTCTGACTGTATATCATGGTACCAGTCAAATCTGCAGGGAGAAGGTCAGGAGTAAATTGTATTCTTGAAAACTTGGCATCAATCGCTGCTGCAAGTGATTTAATAGCCAGCGTTTTCGCAAGACCGGGTACGCCTTCAAGCAGAATATGACCGTTTGAAAGCATGGCAAGCAGCAAACGCTCAATCATGTACTTCTGGCCTACTATGGTCTTGCCCAGCTCCAAATTCAGCAGATCCACAAATGCGCTTTCACGATTTATGCGCTCATTAAGCGAAGCGATGTCAATGGTATTATTAGTAATTACTTCCATAGAAAAATTTAATGGGCGAAATTAACTGCCCATAGATTTCTACTGAAACATTAGGTTTTTTTTAAGAATTGGATGTAAAAAGGAAGGATGCTTTCACACTGGCTTTTGAAAACTAAGCGCAGTCCTATGCTTTCCACGAAAAGAAGTGAGTCAGAATGCGATGTAATTCATTATAGGCAGGGTGCGCTCATGAAATCACAATACAGATGAGCAGGACTGGAAAATAAGGGTGTTCAGAACCTCTCCATCTCCGAAAAGAAAAAACTCCCCTCGATCGCTGCATTCTCATCTGAGTCACTGCCGTGAATGGCATTGCGCTCTACTGATTCGGCAAATAATTTCCTGATTGTTCCTTCAGCCGCATTTACAGGATTGGTTGAACCAATTAATTTCCTGAAATCTTCAACTGCATTTTCTTTTTCAAGAATGGCCGGTATCACAGTTCCGGAAGTCATGAACTTCACAAGGTCATTATAAAACGGTCTCTCGCGATGGACCGCATAAAATTTTCCTGCCTGCTCATGGGTGAGCCGAACATATTTCATTGCAATGATTTTAAAGCCTGCATCACAGATTTTTTGAATGATGCTTCCGGTTTTTCCATTGACAACTGAATCGGGCTTTAATATTGTTAATGTTCTGTTGGTTGTCATTTAAATATAAAATTGTTAATGGATTAATTACTTACCTGTGATTTTATCCCGTATCAGGTCAGCCATACGTGCTGCCTGGAAATTTCGCGCACGCAAAAGTAGCAGGACGGACTGAGATCATAACATTTTGAGCCGGAGAAATTTATAGTGACCTTCGGCAATTTATTTTTCTGAATGGATACAGCACAGCAAGTCAGACTTCTGCTTTCATCACCCCAAAAAATTGTCATTACTACCCATCAGCGGCCGGATGGTGATGCCATGGGCTCATCCCTCGGCTTATTGCATTTTTTGAAGAAGGAAAATCATGAGGTGAGTTTCATCAGCCCAACCGATTACCCTGATTTTTTGAAGTGGATGCCCGGTAATGAAACAGTTATCATCTTTGAAAACCAGGTTGCAAAATCCACACAGCTCATAGAGCAGGCAACAGTAATATTTTGCCTTGACTTCAACAAAATTCAACGGCTTGATGAATTAGGTAAGCTGATTGAAGCTTCTGCGGCAAAAAAAATTCTTATTGATCATCACCTTGATGCGGATGATTTTGTAACCTATGAATTTTGCGATGTGAAGGCAAGCTCAACCTGCGAGCTCGTTTATCTGTTCATCATGCAGATGGAGGGTCAGTCATTCATAGATTCAAAAATCGCTACCTGCCTTTACGCGGGAATTCTTACTGATACTGATCGCTTCAGAGTCCCCACAACGTCACCTGCGGTGCATCGGATTGTTGCAGAACTGATGGAGCATGAAATTGACCACAGCGCTGTTTACCAGGAACTATATGAAACATTTTCAGAAAACCGTCTTCGCTTTTTCGGCTATGCCATCCGGGAAAAATTAGAGGTGCTCAGAGATCTGCGGCTGGCAGTTATTGCCCTTGAAAGGGAGGATATCAATCGGTTTAACCTTCAGTTTGGAGATACCGAGGGTCTTGTAAATTACCCTTTGTGGATTAAGGATGTAAATGTTTCTGCGCTTATCACGCTCAAGCAAAAAGAGGTAAAGCTCTCCCTCCGGTCAAAAGGAAATTTCTCGGTTGAGAAGATCTGCCGCGAGCACTTTAACGGGGGTGGTCATCGCAATGCTTCCGGGGGAACTTCTCCTCTTTCTGTTCGTGAAACGCGGGACAAATTAATTTCTATATTTGCGCGCCTTAAAAGCGACCTGAACAGTGCATAAGTATCATTTTATTTCCCTTTTTCTTTTACTCCTTTCATTTTCTTCGTGTACTGAACGCAGCGGATATCAAATTTCTCCTAATGGACTGGAGTATAAAATCATAGTTGATAATAAGCAATCCAAATCACAACCCGGACAATATATCTCCTACCATGTTTTCTGGCGAACCCTCAAAGATTCATTATTGTTCAGCAGTGAGAATGTAAATCAGCCCCTGATCAGTCTTGTAGCCCGCCCGATAAGCAAGGGAGATTTGTGGGAAATATTTACTTATCTCGGCCCCGGTGATAGCGCTTCGTGCAGAGTTCCGGCGAGAAATATCTTTAAAAGCTATTTGCCATCAAACATGAAGCGGGATGACTTGATGAAGGTGGATTTCAAGGTACTTGGTGTTCTTTCCCAAAAACAAATTGACAGCATGCAATCCCTGAGAGCCAGCCAGCAGTTGAATGCAGAAGATCAGGAACTTCAAAACTATATGCGCAGAAATAATTTGAGCGGTTCCAAAACACCCTCAGGCTTGTATGTGGTTATTGAAAAACAAGGTTCTGGAAAACAACCGGAAAAGGGAAATACGGTTAAAGTAAATTATACCGGCAAATTGCTTGATGGAACCCAATTCGATTCATCCCTTCATCCGGGGCGTGAGCCATTCGAATTTGTAATAGGGACGGGGCAAGTGATCAGGGCATGGGATGAAGGATTGACTTATTTCAAGCCTGGGGGGAAGGGTAAACTGATAATACCTTCAAATTTAGCCTATGGTGAGCAAGGCGCTCCGCCCAAGATCGGACCTAACCAGCCCCTTGTATTTGACATAGAATTAGTATCTATAAAATAATTTAAAATATTTGGCCCGTTATTCTCAACCACAATTTTTTTCTTATCCTGATATAAGTATGAAAATCAAAATCATTTTAATTTTTTTAACGGTTGCCTCCTTTAGGACTGCAGCACAGAGTTCGCTGCCCAAAGATTTTAAGAAAACAAACAGTGGCCTGGTATACAAAATTGTGACAGATGCCAAAAAGCCAAAGGCACAGGTAAATTCAATTGTGAAAATGAATGCGGTTTATTCAACACAGCGTGACTCGGTTATATTTTCTACCTTCCTGGAAGGCATGGGACCCATTCAGCAAACCATTACTGCCCCCACTTTTAATGGTGATCCGATGGAAGCTTTTGTAATGCTTGGTGAAGGTGACAGCGCTATAATACACATGCCTGCAGACTCTGCATTCAAGCATCAGGATTTTCCACCATTTGCAAAAAGAGGGGATTATATCAAGATCGGGGTAAAAATATTATCAGTAATGAGTAAGGAAGAATACGAGCAGAAAAAAAATGAAGAGGCAAAACAACAAACCAGTATGGAAACAACCACGATTCAGGACTACCTGACAAAAAATAATCTGCAGGCCCAACAAACAGCATCAGGACTGTATTATGTAATTGAAAAACAGGGTGATGGCGAAAAGGCGGAGGCCGGGAAAACAGTTACGGTTAATTATACCGGCAAATTGCTGGATGGTAAAGTGTTTGATTCCTCTTTAAATCCGGGAAGAACGCCGTTTTCCTTTCCTCTCGGGCAGGGTCGC
>JBDSEA010000136.1:0-7365 GCA_039920305.1 Chitinophagales bacterium | reverse complement strand
CCTTCATAGATCATTCCGGTATAGATCTCAAGGATGTCAGCGCCGGCCGAAATTTTTTCAAGCGCATCTTTTGCAGAATGGATTCCACCTGCGCCGATGATCGAAAACTTATTTTGTGATTTTGATTTAAGGTAGCGGATGATCCGGGTTGACTGCTGCGCAAGAGGTTTTCCGCTTAAGCCCCCGGCTCCGATTACTTCTGTTTCTGCAGGCGTTGTTTTCAGGTCATCTCTTGACAGTGTGGTGTTTGTGGCAACTACTCCGGCAAGTTTTGTTTCAAGAACAATCTCAATGATATCATCGAGTTGCGCGGTAGTTAAGTCCGGAGCAATCTTCAGGAATATGGGCTTAACCTGCCTTCTGTCAGATTCACCCTCATGATTTAACTCCTGCAGCCGGTTAAGAATTTTTTTCAGCGGCTCCTTTTCCTGCAGCTCACGAAGTCCGGGGGTATTCGGGGAGCTTACATTCACAACAAAGAAATCAATGCAGTCAACAAGCTTTTTAAAGCAGATTTCATAATCGTGAATGGCATCTTCATTCGCGGTGGATTTGTTCCTGCCGATGTTTCCGCCAATAATGACCGGGTGATGATGCGCTGAGCGGAAATGCCTGATCCTTGATGCAGCCACATCAACTCCCTGGTTATTAAACCCCATGCGGTTTATAAGTGCATCATCATCCGGTAAGCGAAACAGCCGCGGCATTGCATTGCCCGGCTGCGGAAGAGGAGTAACCGTGCCCACCTCAATAAAGCCGAAGCCAAGCGCGCTCATGGCGCGGAGGTGTTTACCATCCTTGTCAAATCCCGCTGCCAGACCCACAGGATTAGGAAATTTTATCCCTGCAATTTCTTTAACTGAATTTTTTCCGGGTGTGCAGAATATTCTTCTCAATAGCCATTCACCACCGGGAATTACAAGAATGATTTCAAGAAAAGAAAGTATGAAATGATGAGCTGCCTCCGGTGAAAGCTCAAAAAGTACTGGCTTGATAATCCTCTTATACATTGGTTGGAACCTGCAAGATTATTCATTCCTGCATTGTGATGATAATAATCGCCGCCGGTTTATGTTTTTCTTTTAAACCCCGTCCTGAAGTATTTCAAATTCCCGCCGAGACCGGTAATTTTTTTTCCATCACGGGAAGTGTACCCTTTTATTACCTTGCTTATCCGCGGGTAGGTAACTTTCTCACAAATCTCATTTTCATTGTTTGTGCAAAGTATGAATTGTCTCGTGCCCTTGTCAAGTTGATTCATTTTTAAGACCGAATGGCCTGTTGTTCCGCTGCCGGCAAAGAAGTCAAGCACACATATTTCTTTTGAAGAAAATAACTTCATGCAGAAGGTGATCAATCCAGTGGGCTTGGGAAACTTGAAAATATTTTGATCTACAATGCTGTTCAGCTCATTACTGCCTTCAGAATTGAGGAACTGAATAAGGGCCCGGTATGGCAGCTTTCTTTGGCGGAGCTTGTTTTTATTATCTGCAAACTGGTATTGCTTGATGTATGCCTTCCATCGGTCTTTATTTTTTTTGAAAACGATGAAGCCGTTTTCTTTTCCCCATTCTACTTTTTCTTTGCTCCACCTCCAGGTGTTGTGCTTGCCATGCCTGTTCCCCGCAAATATTTGAGACCCGTCAGGCATGGTGAGCCCATAGTCCAGTGTGGGACTGTATGATCCCTTATAATCCAGGTCGCGCAAATAATGTTTACCGCGATATTCAGCGAATTCATCTGACAGCCTGTACTTTGAATCATTCTCAACATCAGGAATTTCTTTTTCAAAATGCAGCTTGCCTGCTGACTTCGCGAAGCAGAGCATGTAATCGAATTCCACGGCAATCCTGCCGCTGTCATGACCTGCGCCTGCTTTGTTTTTTCTTATGAACTGAGCTACAAAATTTTCTTCGCCGAAAACCTGGCTGCACAATAGCTTCAGCTGTGCGATCTCATGATCATCAATGGAGATAAAAATGGCACCGCCGGGCTTTAAAAGATTTTTTGCCAGCTCCAGTCTTTTTGAAATGAATGAGAGCCATTTGCTGTGGCGGTAAGTATCGTTGATATCCACATACTTATCATTGTACATAAAATCATTTTGCTTGCCGGTGTTGTAGGGCGGATCAATGTAAATAAGATCAATCTTACTGTTGTGTGTGGCTTGCAGAACAGAAAGTGAATGGTAGTTATCGCCCTCTATCAGCATGTGTAGTGGCTCGTCCGGGCCGGTGATTATTTCTTTTTGCTGCACTTCGTGCAGCACCGGTAATTTTTTCACGCATTCCTGAACTACTTTTTCGGGCAATGATTCTTCCCAGACCAGCCCATATTTTCTTTCCTGCCCGGTCCTGGTTATTGACTTTGGAGCCCCCCGGCTGTTAACCGTATTTCCGGTTTTTTTTTTTGCCATTCTCTGTCCAGTAATATATTGTTATTGCAAAGCTTGCAGGTAATTTATCAGTTCGGCAGGTGATTTACAATCCCGCATCCTGTAATTCCAGAACAACCTCGACGAGCCGCCAAACGTCCATGTCCTTTTACTGTAAGGCAATGAATTTATATGATTAATCAATGACGGTTTGTCAATCCATCCGGCAAAATAAGTATCGTGGCAATACCTGTCGGCTCTGAATGCAGAATAAAAATAATCTGTGTACTCATTTTTAATATCAATCCTTTGTGCTTTCAGCCATTGGTCCTTGGCGCCCCTTTTCTGTGCAAATAAAATTTGAAGGTGAACATCCCCTTTGAAATCTTCAATTTTTTCCGTTCTTTTAATCAGCTTAATGTCCCTTTTAAAGAGCGTATTGTCAATGGAAATATCCTGATCAGGGATCAGCGAAGTTTTCAGCTCTATATTCTTTCCCCTGAACAGAAAATCAACATCCATCTGATCATTCTCTTCAATAAAATTTGTCATTTTTATTTCAATATTGTTTTCCATAAGCCACTTTTTGATTGCATGCTCACCGATATATCCCCGCAGCAGGCAGTCGAACTGAATATTCCCGTGCCGTATCCTCAGGTTATCGCGCCCCGAGATGGATAAATATTCAAGGGTGCGCAGGATCGCTTGCTTTATTTCTGCTTCAGTAAGCGCAAAATGAATCATGTCAGTGCGGGTGAGCATTGATATTAGGTTTCATGAAAGCAATGCAACCGCTATTTAAGTTTAAGAATGATGATGCTTCTATCGGGCATGAATGTCAGTAAAATGTCAGGTATCTTTTGCATTTATCTAAAGCCATTAAAAATTTTTGTGAGCGATGCAAGAGAGCATAACTTTCTCACTTTAATTTAAATACCTGTTTAACCCTGCGGGATATTTTGTTTTTTTGCTTCAGATCAAAGGCTCAACCTCAACATAAAATATTTATCCAAATGACAACCACCATTGGCATTTATGAAACGCACGAACAGGCTGTAGCCGCAGTTAAAAAATTAAAAGATGCCGACTTCCCGCTCAGGCAGGTATCCGTTCTCGGCCAGGCTGAGGGTGAGAAAAGCATCACGGAGGATACTGCTGATGAGATGTCAGCGAAGGCAGGTAAGGGTGTGGGTATCGGTGCGCTTGCCGGCTCCACGCTTGGCCTTTTAACGGGTGCGGGGATTTTTGCAATTCCGGGTGTAGGTTTCTTATTCGGGGCAGGAGCCCTGCTTGGTGCTATTGCAGGTCTTGATCTGGGATTGCTTGGCGGGGGGATTATCGGAGCGTTGTCAATCGGATTATCAAAGGAACATCACGAGAAATATGATCAGCATTTGAAGGAGGGAAAATTCATGCTCATTGTTCATGGCACTGAAGGAGAAGTGAAATGGGCCGGTGATGTTCTTAAGGAGCATGGTGACCATGTGAATCTTGAAAGTCATTAGTACCCGACCTGATAAATCATATCCTCACATTTATCCATTTTGAAGAGTTACGGGTTCTGCTGAGCAGTTTCCTGCAGCTAATTTATTATTTTAACAGATGATGTATGAATAAAGGCACTCCGCTCGCAGAGCGACTTCGCCCGCGATCACTGGATGAGTTTATAGGTCAGGAACATCTGGCAGGCACCAGCGGGGTGCTTCGTACACTTCTTGAGAAAAAACAAATCCCCTCCATGATTTTCTGGGGCCCGCCCGGGGTCGGTAAAACAACCCTTGCTCAAATCATTTCCCGTGAATTAGGAATCCCTTTTTTCACGCTCAGCGCGATTAGCTCCGGCGTAAAAGATATCCGCGAAGTGATTGACTCCGCAAAGAAGGCGGGTAAGGCAATTTTATTCATTGATGAGATTCACCGCTTCAATAAGGCACAACAGGATTCATTGCTCGGCGCGGTAGAAAAGGGAATCATCACCCTCATCGGCGCCACTACCGAGAATCCATCCTTTGAGGTGATCGCTCCGCTGCTCTCCCGGTCCCAGGTGTATATTTTAAATTCTCTCGGCAAGGAGCACCTGCTTCAGCTTCTTGACCGGGCTAAAGCGGAAGATCATCATTTGAAAACGAAAAAGATCGAGATCAGAGAGCATGAGGCATTGCTCCGGCTTAGCGGTGGTGATGCCCGGAAGCTTCTGAATCTCTTTGAGCTGGTGGTTGATTCTGCCGGAAATTCCGGCGCGCCGGAAGAAATTGTAATTACAGATGAGCTTGTTACCGGAATTGCGCAGCAGAGAATTGCGCTTTATGATAAAGGTGGTGAGCAGCACTATGATATTATTTCGGCATTCATCAAATCCATGAGGGGCAGCGATCCCAATGCGGCAGTTTACTGGCTGGCAAGAATGATTGAGGGGGGTGAAGACCCCGGGTTTATAGCCCGCCGGATGCTCATACTTGCCTCTGAAGATATCGGTAACGCAAATCCAACCGCCCTTGTAATGGCACAGGCATGTTTCCAGGCTGTGAATGTTATTGGCTATCCCGAATGCAGAATCATACTGTCGCAGACTGTGATTTATCTTGCGGCATCACCCAAGAGCAATGCCTCGTACATGGCCATTGAAGAAGCGCTGAATGCAGTGAAGCAAAATGGCGATCTGCCAGTTCCGCTGCATCTCCGCAATGCGCCCACAAGCCTCATGAAGGAGTTAAACTATGGAAGGGATTATGAATATGCTCACGATTACGCAGCCAGTTTTACTCCGCTGGAATATCTTCCTGAAAAAATTTCAGGCACAAAATTTTATGAGCCGGGCGAAAACGGGAGAGAAGGGGAGATGAGGGATTTTTTAAAGCGAAGATGGAAGGAGAAGTATGGTTATTGAGGTGAAAGGGTGAAACGTGAATAGTAAAAAGTGAAAAGTGTTGCCTGCAATGCCGTTGCAGACTGTTTCAGTTACCATGACGAAAGGCACATGCAGGCAACAAAAGGTTTGGCAGTAGGCTGGCTAATGATAGAACAATCAGCTGCAAATCAATATCAGCAATAGTTCCGGCTGGCGTTATAAATTGAGCTTTAGTTGTTATCTTCATCTTTCGTTTTACAATCGGCTTTTGTACCGGGCTTGACATTATGAAATACCAGCCCATCGCCAAGCCTCGTACTAATAGTGAATAGTGGATTGTGAAACGTGAGACGTGAATAGTGAAACGTGAGAAGTGAAACATTAGCAGTGAATAGTGCAGAAGAACATGGGAAGCATCCGTTGTGAATCCCTGCCTGATCCGGATATGGAGGAAGGGCAAATCGTGCGGTGAGCTTGAAGGGGTTGTTAGCTCAGTTGGTTTAGAGCACTCCGTTGACATCGGAGAGGTCGCTGGTTCAAATCCTGCACAACCCACTTATTTCACAGCCGTGTATCTTCCGGTATGCGGCATCTGGTAAAGCTTATCCAGCAATTTCCAGAGAATCGCATCATAGCCTCCTTCGAATTCAGCCATATAGGATTTGGCTTTTGAGGACAAATGAAGGGGATAGCGATGACTGATGGCAGTATAATCTCTGAGGAGGAAAAAGTAATGAGCGTATTTATATTTTTTCAGTGAAAGCTTTTGCAACTGGATGTACCTCATGTTACGCTGCGTTAGCCTCTCAACGAAGTCTGCATCATTGGTATAGGCAAAATACAACGTCTCCAGGATGCGCAGCCTGATCTCGTAATTAAAATATACCTGCAGGCTGTTGAGGGATTTGCAAAGGGAAATGTATTCAAACGCGCGCCCGTAATCACCGGTGAGCAAATACAACTGGGCATAAAGCAATGAGCCCAGCACGCCGTTAGACTCATGGCGGTTCACCACATAAATTTTAAACAGCGAATCGAGGAGCCGTGCTGCATCCTCGTATTTTTCCAGAATGAGCGCCAGCTCAACCCAGCGGGCGAAGTGATGAAACTGGTTGCGCAGCATGGGCAGGTAGTGCGCAAATGCCTGGCTGTAAAGCTCGTAGGCTTCTTCGTATTTGCTTCGCTCGAAGTGTATTTCCGCATTATGCAGGTCGGCTATTGCGCGCTCGAACATCGGCATCGGCTTGCTTTTGCCATATAGCCCCATGATCCGTTTCAGGTAATAGATCCGTTTTTTCCAGTCGGGCCTGATGATGCGGTAAAAGTTGATCCAGGTATGGTACAGTATCGCCCGAACCGCAGGTGCCCTTACTCCGGAATATTTTTTTTCCGTGGTAATGATCTCCCGCTCAATTTTAGTAATGGATTCCTGGCTGTGTGCAGCCTGCGTGAGCACGTTGAGACGGGCAAAGAGCATCTTAGACCTTACTTCCAGCTCCCGTGTTGTTTTGTCACTTCTCACATAGCCCAGGTACAAATCGGCATTTTCCTTCACAAACTTTTCATCGAAATATTTTGCCGGGACATTGATGCTGAAATCAAAAAATGCACGGGAATATTTTTCACAAAGCTCCGGGCTGAAATCAGATCCGCATACCTTGCTGCGCTGTTGCCTGATCTCGTGAAACAAATGCCGGAACATAAATTTTTTCGAAAGAAAATTCAGTTGATCAAGGTCATCTTCGCCGCCAAGAAAACGGTAGGCTTTTTTAAGAACCATGTTGCTCAGCTTATCATAGTGCGTGGAAGAGAGGCCAAGCATATTCATGATTTCTGTCTTGCTCAGCTTATTTTCCGGGTCTTCTATTAATAAATCCCTCGTCAGCTTTGCTTTTCCCAGCAGTGGCATGGCAGCAAGCCGGTTCCTTTCCTCCTCATTTAAAAAACTTACGAATGAGCTTAATAGTGCCATACAATTTCCAACCCAAACCTACAAGAAAAAATATTCCATCCCAGCAGGGTTTGAAAAATGTTTTTCAGATGACCGGCGTTAAATTATTTTAAATGTAACCGCAAAGGTCGCAAAGGCAGGTGCAGAGAAAAAGGAGGAAAAATAAATGTAACCGCAAAGGTCGCAAAGGCA
>JBDSEA010000135.1:0-8259 GCA_039920305.1 Chitinophagales bacterium | reverse complement strand
GAATATTGAAATGATTCGGATTTAAAATCGCAATCCCTTCCATCTTCCACAACACGCCTCCGGGTGAATTTCCTCTTATCACAATGTCATTCCGTGAATCATCTGCACCACCCACTCCTGCAAAGTTACTGGCCATGCGAGCCGGATCACCACGGCTCCCTGCATAGCGATCTGTTTCTTCAATGGTGAATGGTCGCGCACTTACAACGGCCATTTCATTTCTTGTCTCACCCGACTTGAATGCACTCACTACAACTTCATTGATCTCATGCACCGATTCATTAAGCAAAATATTAAGCACTGCTTCCTTACCTGAAGTAATCATCACACTGCTCAGGGTTTGTTCAGCGTAGCCTACATAGCTGAATTTGATTTGGTTTCTTCCAACAGGCACACCCTCCATTCTGTAATTTCCATTCTCATCGGTTGCCACAACCTTTGTAATCACGGTGTCTTTATAAAGTATCACATTTACGCCTGTGAGCGGAAATTTTGAATCATAATCCGTGACGGTGCCGCGCAGGATTTGAGATGGTTGAGCGTAAAGTTGTTTCAATGTGAACAGGAGAAAAACACTGAAGCAAATCGAAAAGTGAATTTTCATCAGGAATGAATTATGAAACTTCAGTTAAAAATGGGATTCAAAAATTCAAGCTGGGTAATGGCCATGTTCAGTTTTGAAATGAATTCTTCCGTTTTGATGGACTGCAATTAGTGAAATTTTCCACGATTAATTTTATTGAGTGAGCTCCGATGCTTTATGAAATTAAAATATCTTTTACTTCGAGCCGGAAACTAGCCGGCGGTTCATCACAGTATCCAAGCCGGATGAGAAACCAGAGTGTACCCTCATTTACACTGTACTGAATGCTATTCTTTAAGTCGTCAAGTGCGTAAGTTTCATTGATGATGGCCCCGAAAGGGTGGAGGTACACATTGAACTTCGTCATCTCCAGCCACAACCGTTGCAGCATTACACCTGCATTGATCCAGTCTGCACGGTTTTCAAATGGTCCGCTGATCCAGGCAATGTTGCTTGTGCCTTTTACTGAATTTGTGAGCGAATGGGTGAGTAATTTTCTTTTCCATTTACTCTGAAACCTCTCGTGATGATAAAAGAAATTCTCCATCAGCTTTGCTTTCACCTGCATGCAGCGATACCATAAACCATCTTTTTTTGCAGCAGCTTCTTCATCTGATGTACGAATCCACCTTGATAATTCATTCCGCGCCTCAACATCTTCAGATCCGTGAAGAATAGCTTTGCTGTTCAGTTCAATCACATCAGCAATCAGCTCTTTGTCAAAAGAACAGGTGAAGTTATAACCGTAAGAATCAGCGAGTGATGAAAATGAATTCACGAGCCCCTGACCGATCACACGGTTATCATAATGCAGCCGTGAAGTTTTTCTTTTCCGGATCAGCTCACGATCAGTGGGATCCTTTACACCCGTTTCAATCCGGTAAAGCTTCGCGAATAATTTCAAATCAGTGGATGCGAAGTCAAGCTGCTTTTCTGAAGAATGCTCAGCGACAATTTTATAGCCGGCCGGGTTTGCAGCAATACTCAGGCTCTCAATGAACATTGACATCCCCAGAATGATGAAACCGGAAGTAGGATCAACCACGGGAAGTAATCTTGAAGGATCGTAATACAGGTGGGCTTCCCTTCCTGAAATGATCTTCATTCGCCACGGCTGTACGTTGTGGGGCGACGGGCTCCACCGCGCATAGGCAATCAACTCCTCCCAGATTTGAGTTTCATCATTCAGCAATAAAGTTTTTGCAAATAATCTGCTTAAAGGGAGCAGGTTAAGGAATGTAAAAAATCCTGCTGTTGTAACGAAGTCTCTTCTCTTCATAAAATTTATCAGAATACGGGTTGATGTATTTTGAGCATTGCGGATTTATCTGGTTCCTCTGACTTTATTCCTGGCTTTCTAACCATGAAATACAAAGTGAGTTCGCTGTTAGGAAGAGAAGCTTTCTTTTCAATTTCAAATCCAAAATGACTGTACAATGCCGCATCTCTTTCGGTTGCAGTTTCAAGATAGTACGGCAGTGAATCTGCATCAGCAAGCTGAGCGCTGTAATTCATTAGTCTGAGACCAAGCCCCTCATGGCCCGGGGCCGCTGCTATCATCCATCCATACCAGTGAGCGGACATGCCCATTATTTCATCATGCTTCCTCCCGAGCAGCGGAACAACCCTGAAATAAAAACGCCTGAAAATTTTCCATCCTACCCTGAAAGGCAATGGCAGCATTCCTGCAAGAATGAAACTCAGGAAACTCATTTCTGTATTTCCTGGTTTGCGTGCCAGCAGCACTCCGTTTCCATCCTCTGTCATCATGGCCAATCCATTCTGTATTGACCACCGGACCCACGTGGAGAACAGCCACGCCGCATGCCTGTTGTATTCCCCCGTTGATTGAAATATGTATTGAAAAATCGGATCACTTTTGAATGCATCGGCTAGTACCTGACTTGCATGCCTAATATTTTCATTTTTGACCGGAAGGATTTTCATGTTTTTAATTCTGAAGATGAAGTGACAGTTTATATGCTTTATGCAGCAAGCATTTTATGGTAAACCTGGTTGCCCGATTCGACAGCAGCTGCCTGCTTGCTGACTGTCAGGATTCCCGGAACAGTGAGTGAGCCGAAATAATCCAGCGCCTCACCAATTCTCACTACAGACCAGCCGAGCATTTCAAAGGAGCGCAGCGCCCGCACGTCCATGCTGATGATAACATAATCCAGATTCAATGCAAGTGCACAGCGATAAGCGGCTTTGTAGAGTCCCCATGAGATTTTCATCGCGCAGCAATCTTTTCTCACTGCCAGTGCACCAACCTCGCATGAACTGCCGTTCAGCGCATCGCTGATTAACGGAGCGCATGCCGGATACAATCTGTCCTTCCATACATCGAGCGTTTTAAAGGAGGCGCCCTGAGTGATACGGATGGTTCCGAGCACCTCGCGCATTTCGTTAAGTGCAACTATGTAAAAAGCAACTGAATCATGCTCGTAAGGAATGACTCTGCCGGGCAGCGGCTGATGAATGTAGCCGGCTTGCAGGTACACATCATGGCAAAGGTTTTTTGCATTGCGAATCAACTCTGCTGACTGTGCCACTTCGTAAGTGACGTGCTGGAATAACCTCTGTGTTTTCATAATGCTCAGCTTTTATCAATTGACAAATCAAACAGATCAATGGAAAGAAATTGCGGAACAATCAGCGGCATCCTCTTTTTAGTAATGAAAAAAATAATCTCGTTGCTGAGCACTGATGCTGCCAAACCAACGGAAGATGATAGTGAAGGCATCGGGATACAACCCTCCAATACCTGAAGTTTCAATTCATTATTAATATAAGAAGGGAGGGTTTTAAGGTACCGGAGGGGATTGATTGATTGATGTTCTTTATTGAATTCAAAATGCTCCTCAAAAGATTTTCCGTTTGGGGAAAAACAAAACACGCTTGCGCCCCAGCCGATATTAGCAGCCATGAACACATATTTGTTTTGTCTGAATGCTTCGCGGTGAAGCATCACTGAAACAGATGGAAGCGAATATTCGATTTCATCAACGATCACATCTGCTAAGCTTACGAGGTGATTAATATTTTCTTTCGTCACTCCTTCGTTCACCAATTCAATTTCCAGCGCAGGATTTATCTGAAGTAATTCATCAGCTACCGCTTCTGCTTTATTTCTTCCGATATTTTTTTGGTAAGCCGCAAACTGCCGGTTGATATTGCTTTCTTCAAAGACATCCGGATCGGCGAGAATAATTTTTTTGATTCCTGTCCGGACTAATCTTTCGGCGAGCAGGCCACCATCACCACCGGTACCGGCAATAAGAATTCTGGTTGAAGAAATGATTGCCTGCTCATCTTCGGAAATGAATCCAAGGTTTCTGGTGAAGAAGTTTTGTGAGGCGGAAGCTTTCACTATGTATCGGATTAATATCCGGAACAAAGATGAGATCACCGGCTGGGCTCATCCTAATTGAAAGCCGCAGTGCTTTTCAAACTGATTGCAAAAATCAGCGGAATATGCCCAAAGCGGCAGGACTTTAAATAGAGAATGAGAATAAATGCAAATGTTCAGCTAACAATTGCATTTCCTGACAATAAAATAGAAACGAAAATGGTGCATCAGGCAATCTTCACGAAAGATTATTTGTTGAACTCCTATTAGGCCTTTTTTTGATAAAAAATTGGGCAGTATTCGAATTCCCAAAAAAAGCCATAGCGGTTATAATCGCTGAAAGGCGAATGATAATAGTGACATCGTAAAATGGTTTTTCATAGAGTGAGAATTTCATGATGAAATTATTGTGCAATTGATCGTTTGTTCAGGCTGTTTCTTATTTTTTTATAACTCTCTTCATTCCCATTAATGTGATAATGCTTTTTCAATGATCCGACAATTGAAATTGGTAACATAACAGGCATTCCAATAAACGCACCTACATAGCCTAGATCTCCTAAACCAAACCAGAAGGCGAACCACTCTGCCATACTGTAATATTTTCTCGTCGCTATGGTGTTAATGGCTGAAACCGGAATATCAATGAGTTTTTTTCCAGTGTCTTTTGCATCAATGATATTAATATTACCCGCTGTGGTGGAATAAAGAAAACTTTTTCGGGGAATAACAACAGAGGAGTCTTTCACCCCAGTAATCCATATTCTGTGTGCTCTTTTCAAGAGTACTCTGGCATCAGTATGCTTGCTTGCCGGGAGCCGTTCCGCTGATGCAAGCCCCCAGGGATTAATTGCTGCAATAACTCCGGCCGGCCAAAGTGAAGGAGATTTCGAATTATCATCTCGCTGTTTAACAACGGTACTTGCTGATAGATCTACATCACTTTTCAATTTATTCTCTCTCGAAATTATTTTGCTTTTGTCAATCATTTCGGGACCATAGTAGTAGATTGCAAATATCATTGCAGTGTCATTCTCATTTGTAATGTAACCGACCAGTGTTGTGCTATCTTGGAGTATGAGGACAGTCACACTATCCAATCTGAATGAAGCCGGATCGTTTGCCTGAGAAAATGCTCCCTGAGAAAAAAGAAGGGGCAGTAGAATTAGATATTTCATCGTAAAATTTTATCTGGAGTTACTTATTGTCTAAAAAGTTTTGTTTGATACGAAAGATTTGCCGTCGAAATTTTTAACAGGTAAATAGATATAACCGAGGTAAGAAATTTGAAGAGTGATCGGAAATGATTGATCAATGCGCCACTCAAATTTTCCGTCTTCATCTGTAATAGCTCCAAGAGCAGCTTCCCTAATAAAAACGGTGGCGCCGATCAGCGGTTCATTCGTAGTGCCATCATTCACTATGCCGGAAATTGTTTGTCCGTTAGCATGAGCAAATGCGATAACACAAAATATAATAGTAAAAACTTTTTTCAAAGCGGGAGAGCAGATGTGTATCAAATGTATTTCCACGGCTACGACAATTTATTGAAAGCTGTCGCCAATTTTTTGCATCCTTGTTTAGGAGTTGCCTCTTCTAAAGCGTTGCATTTTATTTCGCTTATATCGCTCCACAGTCCTCTTGCATACTCCCGCTTTTCTTGCAATTTCATGATCACACATATTTTCCCGCAAGCCTTCTTCGATCATTTGCTTTACGATCTCATGCCGAAGCATGGCAAATGAGATGGGCTCGCTGCCTACCACGTTGTGAACGTGTAAAATGATCTCCCGGCTGAGAAGCGGTAGAATGGTATTTATTGCATCCCTATCCATATACTTCAATTCCTGGTTCTTATTTATTTCCGGGTTTCAATGAATATGCTGAAAACCCTTCCGGTAACCCTTGGGGAAACCGTGCAAATTTTGCCAGCTCTTCCATGCTGATACGATCCGGGTATGATGTTTTATAGTTGGTGTGAATTACACCAATCACGGGAACAGTTATGATAACATTCAGTGGGAAGGTGAGCACCAGAAGCGTCCCATGAATAATGGTACTAAAAGGCAAAATCGCAGCCCATGCTGTAAGTACTCCGCGGTGATTCACCGCCTTTGAAATTAAAAGTTTGATGTGGCTGCAGGATTGAGAGGCTATCCTGATTAATTCTCCATGACTATAAACCATGATTTCTTCATTAGTTACGGCTATCAGCTCTCCACGTATCGTGTGGTCCTTTTTATTGGACATATGCACGATTGCCATGGTGCCGGTTACCTTTTCAGGAAGGATTTCAGGGTTTGTATTTAATAGCGTAAATCGTTTTTCTGAACTGCATGACGAAAGAAATAATAATGGAATAAACATGAATAATAGAACGATCAGAAAATAGGGTTTCGCAGATCCGGGGTAGTATTGAGTTTTCATGATAGTTGATCCTGGATTTTAAAAGAAATTTTCTTCTACATCACTTTCGATCCCCAGAAGGTTGCTTCCATCTGCGGCTCAAGCTGCTTGTATTCAAGAGCCAGGTCACGCCATGTTTTTTCATCTCCATCTACCATTCGCTTTAGTTTCAACAGATTTTTTTCTTTCCACCAGGTGGGGCGCATCCATTCGAGATAATACCCCTTGCTTTCAACAAAGAGCGCATAATCTCCGGAATCCGGTAACAGGTATTTCAATTCCAGAACGGTTCCGGGTAGTGAGCAAGACCGTTGCTGATCGTCAGCTGCTAATAATTCCTGATCTTCCTCATCGGGTACACCGTTTTTTATTACAGCTTGTGGAAGGAGTTCTGTTGCATTTCGCTGTTCGGTTATTTCACCAAGGGCCACATGATCAATTCTCCAGTATCCTTTCGCCATAACCAGTTTTATCTTCAGGTCTGCAGATGAATGAATATTGGGGATAGGAAGAATAAAGGTGTTACGTGCAATTGGTCCGGCCTCAAATACGCTGCTGATGAAAATCCATTGTTGCTTTAAATTATCCCACCCATAAGCAGTGATGCTGCCTGGCCTTGTCTGCAGTTGATTCACTTTCACCCGTTGCTCAGGATGCAATTCCAAATTCGTAAGAATATCACCTGCTTCATTGCCCATGAAACCAAGGGCGGAATAAAAAAGAAAGGTGGTGACAAGCGTTTGTCTGAAGGTGATCACCAATCCGGGCTGATGCAGCGCCGCATCCCTGCTGAAATGAAGCATCATTTCTTCTTTTCTTCCCAAATCAAATGAATCAGATTTTGAGAAATATTCACTGCCATCCAATGATCCTACGAGTGCAGTCACATCGGAATCACCGGCATTTGCATATACTGGAGTCTTAAGCTGATTACAGATAAAAAAATTATTATGGACATCGTTAAAAATTTGCTCACCGGCATTTCTCTTTACCGCCATCAGGTGAACATAATTGACCGCGTGCGTTTCCAGGGCTTCATTTTTCATGAGCAATGAAATGGTACGTGTTTGCAATTCATCGTTATGCAAATCATCAAGATCAGCCTCCTCCCATGAGGGGAGGATGGAGCTTGAAAATCCTTCAGCCCGCGCACTCATAATGCCATTGTCGCCGGGTAAGTAAAAAGTGGGACATGAACCGTAACAAGCTTTGGGATTAATAATGCAAAAACCCAAACCCAAAAGATCTATGCCGGTAAGTATGCCAAGCGTGGTTTTGATGGACTTGTCCAGTGATTTGACCGGTGCATTGGTTTCAAACAAAACAATGCTGTCAACGGGGATGTTGAGCAGTCCGCTTCTCACCAACTGACGCCGCTCATTAAAAACCGTCCCTTCACCACGGAGTTGCATGTGATCATCGGAGGTGTTCCATGGCCTGTTGAATACATAAACAAATCCGTTGCGGCTGTGGGCCTTGAGTACAATATGGTTTACTGAATCTGAATACAGTAGTTCATTTACTGAGGAGTACGTCTTTTTGAAACCCGGATTGAGGTAAATCGAACAGGCTGTAATAGACAATATACTGAATATAGTAAACAGCATGGTTTTTACAGAACACGGTTTTTTCATAAGAGGTTTTTAGAAATAATGTTGCTTGTTTGATGTTAGGCTGGTCTTAGCATTATAATGAGGAATATATTTTAATTGAAGTGATTAAATATTAAGGGCCTCTATATGGAAATAGAATAAGACTTTTTACATTCTTGCAAAAGCACTTATAACCCGCTGCAGTCCACTGTTCCCAGGTAATAATCCACATCCAGTTTATCGCATTTTCTTTTGGCTTCTGATAGTGAAGAAGCCATAACCGTATCGAGGTAATAAGTATCACCAAAAAATATGTCCTTGTCATG
>JBDSEA010000134.1:0-22376 GCA_039920305.1 Chitinophagales bacterium | reverse complement strand
TCGAAGAGCTGCAAAAACAAAATAGTATTCTAACCATTGAAAAGGATTCTCTTGGAAGAAATCTTTCCGAAACACAGATGATCGTTACTCAGTTAACTACCACCAATACTTCACTTTCTCAGAAAGTAACTGTGGCATCACTTCTTATTCCTTCGAATATTGAAATCTCCGGAGTGCGGAATAAGTCTAACGGAAAGGAAGATGAAACAAGCCGTGCGTCAAAAGTTCAATACCTGAATGTATGTTTTGATGTTCCGGAGAATAAGATAGCAGATGCAGGATCAAAAACATTTTATGTGAGAATTTTAAGTCCGGAAGGGAGCATACTTGCAGTTCAGGATCAGGGATCGGGAACATTTACAGGGGTAGAAACCAACGAGCAAATGCAGTATACCACTACCGCAACCATGGATTACCAGCAACAATCAAAGAATGTTTGCGCCAAATGGAACCAGAATACCCCTTTTGCTAAAGGAAAATATAATGCAGAAATTTATCAGGATGGATATTTAATCGGGAAGCAAAGTTTCGAATTTAAATGATTTTCCCCCGGATGGAGTCGCATCGCAACAAGGGGAGTAGTGTTCGCAATGCGATTTCCATCCTTTCTTATTCCTGCAAAGATCCCATGGTTCTTTGCAGGTTTTTTTTGTTTCGTTTAGAAATTATTTCTCATTCATAAAAATTTTATCAATGAAGATCGTCGGGTTTGGTGTCTTTGTTTTCTTTTTTCTTTTTATTAATCACTTTAACGTATCAGCTCAAAGTATAAATACAAGCCAGATGGGTCTCCGCCTGGGTGGTTTTAGTGGAATAGAATTCCGTCACATCACTTCTCATAATATCGGGTTACGCGGAAACTTGCTTAGTAACTATCACCTGGATGGAACGATTATATCAGGAATGGTGGAGAAGCATATCCCGGTAAAAGAAGGATTTGTTTTTTACCTGGGAGGCGGACTGTTTGCATCTGGCTGGCATGATCGGTTCTATGATAAAAATGACCATTACTGGGACGCTTCCATTGGTTTGCAGGGAGTAGTTGGCATAGATTACTATTTTGAAGGCATACCCATCAACCTCGGAGCGGATCTTACTCCCCGGTTTACTTATGCAGACCACCCTCTTCCATGGGATGCAGCATTAACGATACGTTACATTTTCTAATTTTAACTGATCAATAATTTTGTTTGATGCAGGATCAACCCGGATTCGTCAGAGCTTTAGGTTTAAAGGTCCTCCTTGGCTTTAGCGTAGTTCTTCTGGCCGGAGTTTTTGCCGGTATCAGCAATTTCCTTTCTCTCAACCGCCTTGTAGATGCAATTAGTATTCTTGCCCGCCCGGATGAAAAAATAGTACACTCTCACCAGTTACTGGATCATCTGTCAAATGAAGAAAGCAATGTGAGGGCATATACTCTTACACAGGATACTCAATACGTTGATGCATACCATCGCTTTTCAGACTCAGTACATTATGCAATATCCAACTTAAGGGTAGCAACACTGGATAATCCGCAGCAAGCCACGCTTGCTGATTCTATTCAGCTTCTTGTAAATGAATGCGAGGAATTAATGAATCAGTTTGTAGCAAGAAGAAGAGAAGAAATTGATTCGCAGCTGATGAGAAAAATATCTGTGCTTTCCGGAAATACAAAGCAGGGGAAAATTATTGATTCCTCAGCATATACCATTGGGAAAGTGGAAAACAGGAGTTTATGGGTACGCGTATTTGATCCAAAGGGTAAGAAGCAAAAACGAAAATCAGCCGGGGAAAATAATTCTGCTAACCGTCCTTTACCCGACTCTTCAGTATTTAACAACCCGGAGGAAAAATCATCAGATTTGAAAACACTTATTCAGCAGCAGGAAGCTACGCTTAACAAAAAGCTGAAGGAATGGGGCGGTGATGAGCTGGTGCTTCTGCAGCAGGTAAGAGATCTAATGAACAATATTCGCTTGAAAATTTCCCTGCTTGAAAACAATGAAAATATCATCAACACTCGCAGGGCCGCTGCCGCAGCAAAAGTAGCAGGCAATGCAAGTCGTATCATGACCTACATCGGAATACTCGGGATACTTACTACACTCCTTTTCATCTACCTGATTTTAACCGACATATCACGCAGTAAGCGGCTGCATGCCCAGCTTATAGAGGAGCGTACGAGAGCAGAGAAACTTGCTAAAGTGAAGGAGGAATTTCTCGCCAATATGAGTCACGAGATCAGGACACCGCTGAATGCAATTGTAGGATTTGCTGACCAGCTTGGACAGGATGAGCAGAGTAGCAAGCATAAAAAATTTACAAATGCCATACAAAGATCGGCTGCTCATCTTCTGTCACTGGTAAATCAGGTTCTTGATTTTTCAAAAATTGAGGCGGGAAAACAGCAGCATGATGAAGAACCTTTTAATTTTCACCAGCTCATTCATGACCTGCATGATACTTTCCGAATGAAGGCAGTTGAAAAAAATATATGGTTTTCCTATCGTATTGATGAAAATGTTCCGGAGTTTGTCAGCGGTGATTCCCTGAGTGTAAAGCAGATCATCATCAACCTGGTTGGCAATGCTTTAAAATTCACTGAGCATGGCGGAGTGATCATCAACTGTATTCTTGAAGAGGAGAACGATGAGATGGTAACCATACGTACTGATGTGAAGGATACCGGCATAGGTATTCCGCTAGAAATGACTCAGAAAATATTTGAGGAATTTACTCAACGTGATTATGCTATCACACGCAAGTACGGTGGTTCAGGTCTCGGATTAACCATCACCCGCAAGCTCACAGAATTCCTCAGGGGTACCATTGAGGTTCAAAGCGAGGCTGGTGCAGGGTCTGTTTTTATTGTAAAGCTGCCATTTAAAAAATGTGACAAGCTGCAAAACATCATTTCTGAGGTGCCCGCCCTTAATTTCTCATACACTTTTACGGGTAAAACCGCACTTATAGCAGATGACGAGGAGATGAATGTGATGTTGTGTAAAACCATTCTGGAAAAATGGGGGATGAAAACAATTTGTGTCCATGATGGCAGCGAAGCTCTGGAAAAATTCAACACAACCGGTTTTGATGTCGTACTTCTTGATGTGCAGATGCCCCTGATGAGCGGAATTGAAGTTGCAAAAAAGATTCGATCGTCAGCTGATCCTGCTAAAAGAAATATTCCGCTTATTGCATTAACCGCAAATGTGTATAGTACTCAGCAGGCAGAGATGCAATCCGCAGGATTTAGCGAGGTTATCTTCAAGCCATTTAAGGAAAGGGAATTATTGGAGAGCATGAAGAAACTTTTGCTAAACCGGCAAGGCTCGGGAATCCAATCAAACGGTGAGCAGAACGGATTAATTGATGAAGAAAGCGAAAAGCCACTTTTCAGTCTTGCATACCTGCAGGAAACTTCCGGCTCCAACAAGGCCTTTGTAATCAGCATGGCTCATTCCTTCATTAATAATAACCGGCGGCATCTAAAATTGCTGCATGAGGCGATGCATCAAAAGGACAGGGAAACGCTCAGGCAGGTAGCTCATAAAATGATTCCATCATACAGGTACCTGCAAATTGAGGCAACCGAAGAAAAACTCAAGCAGCTTGAGGAATTGTCAGCAGAATCTTATCATCCTGCAATTCCTGCTCTCATTCAACAGATTAGCGAAGTAACAGAAAAGGTCTTTGAAATGCTGGAAAAAGAAATAAAAGAAACGGAGCGCATGGATGGCCAATCCATCTACGAAGACAATATGGTGACCAATCAACTTAAATAATTTTATGAAGCAAAAACCAGTAGTACTGTTGGTCGATGACGATGAGATGACCCGTGGTCTAATTACCTTCTCCCTTCAGCAAAATGGTTTTAATGTATTTGCTGAAAGTGATGGCTTGCATGCAGTGATCAGGCTGAAGGAGCAAAGGCCGGATCTCGTGATTTTGGATGTAATGCTTCCTGATCTTTCCGGACTGGAACTGCTTAACATCATGCGAATTGAAATGTCAATGACAGATATTCCTGTGATACTGATATCAAGACTAACCTATCCCAAAGTGATTTCCGCCGCACATAAGCTTGGAGCAACAGAATATCTTATCAAGCCCTTCAAAACAGAGCAGTTACTGGAAATAATAGCAGCTCTTCCTGGTTTTGAGGTTAAGCCTGCATCATTATGACTATACGATAAAGTAATTTTGAAACGCAAATTTTTCTTCTTAAAGCATTGTATACATCGTCAATCAATTCATGGCTAAACAGGGCACCAGCACAGATTTCTTGATTTTTATTCTTGAGGATGATGACTGGTATCGTGATCTGCTCAGTTATGTAGCTTCGCTCAATCCTGAATATACAGTCAAAAAATTTACGACAGGAAGTGAGCTTTTAAAAGCGCTTCATGAGAATCCTGATGTTGTTACGGTCGATTACATGCTGCCGGATATGAATGGCGAAAAAGTGTTGAGGCAGATAAAGGAGCTCAAGCCTGATACCGAAGTGATCATGATCAGTGAGCAGAATAAAATTGATACTGCCGTTGAGCTGTTAAAGCTTGGCGCTTATGATTATGTGGTAAAAACTCCTGACATCAAAGAGAAGCTCCATAACCTGCTCAGTAATATCCGCAACAATCAGAAATTAAAGTCAAGGATTTCAGTACTCGAAAAAGAAGTGAGAAGCCGGTACAACTTCGGAAACTTCATCATTGGCAACAGCGAGCCTATGCAGGCAGTATTTGCACTTATCCATAAAGCTGCGGAAACCAATATTACCGTTGGTATTACAGGTGAAACCGGAACGGGAAAGGAAGTGGTGGCGAAAGCGATACACTTTAACTCGAAGAGAAAGAACGGGGCGTTTGTAGCAGTGAACATGGCAGCCATTCCAAAAGAGCTTGCAGAAAGCGAGTTGTTCGGTCATGAAAAGGGATCCTTCACCGGAGCGGCTGCTGCGCGTGTTGGAAAATTTGAAGAGGCTAATGGCGGTACCTTGCTTCTTGATGAGATTGGGGAGATGGAATTATCACTTCAAACCAAATTGCTTCGCGTACTTCAGGAAAAGGAAGTGAGTCGCGTCGGCAGCAATAAGCTAATAAAGATTGACTGCCGTATTATCGCCTCTACCAATAAGAATTTACTGGAGGAAATGAAGCATAACCGGTTCCGTGAAGACCTCTATTACCGCTTGCTCGGATTACAGATTCAGATGCCTCCGCTCCGCGGGCGTGCCAATGATATTCCATTGCTTGCCAAATATTTTGTGGATCATTTTTGCAGCGAAAACGATCTGCCGCCAAAAACTTTTTCTTCTGACGCGTTGCAGAAGCTAATGCTTCATCGCTTTCCGGGTAATGTGCGTGAGCTGAAATCGGTTTCAGAGCTTGCAGCAGCAATGACCAATGATTCAATCATTACTGCAAACGATCTAATAATCAATGGCTATAATGATTTCCTTAGTGGAATATTAGCCGAAGAAACTACTCTTGAAGAATATGAATTCAAAATCATCATGCACTTCCTGCAAAAATATAACGACAATGTGGTGCTGACCGCGGAAAAGCTCGGTATCGGCAAGTCAACGATTTATAAAATGCTTAAGGAACGCAACGCAGTATCCCATACACCATAAGTGGAAACTTGTTTTCGGATACAGTTAATTTAATTTCTTCAATTCTATTGAGCTAATTTGACTTCATGATTGAAAAATAAGTGCAATTGCATAGGCCGCCACACCTTCCTTCCTTCCGATAAACCCCATTTGTTCGTTTGTTGTTGCCTTTACTGAGATCCGGTCAGGCGAGATGCCCATTAATCCTCCAAGTTTTTCAATGATTGAACCAGTATGGATATTGACTCTTGGCTCTTCCAGAACAACGGTAGTATCAATATTTCCGATAGAGAATTTTTTTTCCTGGAGCAGACCACAAACTTCTTTCAGCAACACTGTGCTGTCAATGTTTTTAAACGCTGCATCCGTATCCGGAAAATAAAAACCGATATCCCGAAGTCCGGCGGCACCAAGCAGAGCATCGCATATGGCATGAATGAGCACGTCAGCATCAGAATGTCCTGCAAGGCCTTTTCCGTGCGGAATATCCATTCCGCCAAGAATAAATTTTCTGCCACTCACCATCCGGTGAACATCAAAGCCAAATCCGATCCGGAAAGAAGGAGTCATTTGCACAGCAAAGAAAACGATCAATTATATTCATTCACTATTAATTTTAATCTGAGCTTGAGTTTGATCACAACTTTAGCCCGGGCTCGAAATAATTGTATCACCACGCGGCCGGAATCCTTCTCAATGAAAGATCTCCGGAATACTCAATTGAATGATAGCCGTGAATGAAAAATGCCGGTGGTTAGCCGGCATTCAGGGATTGTTTCCCATGTTTTTTAAGATGGCTTCATTATTCACTTTCCTGATCCGGGGCAGCCTGTTGTTTTTTCATTGCTGCGAAATCAAAGTAAAGGGTGAATCTCAGAGTATTATCCAATGGACTCTTTTGATTGGATGTAGGTACAAGATAGGAAAAGTTCAGGCCGAATACGTTGTACTTAATGCCGAGCCCGGCTGTAAGAAACTGGCGGTTGCCCTTGGTTTTATCCTCAAAGAAAAATCCAGTACGTACACTAAAAAGATCTTTGTACCAGTATTCCAGTCCCGTTGAAACATCAATCTCTCTAAGTTCTTCACCAGCACCCCCGGGTGCATCGCCAAATGATTTGAAGATACCCTGTACGGTTGACTCCGTTCTGAAAGCACCTGCGGAATCAGGGGTTGGTACCAGAAGCTTGTTAAGATCAAGCTCATAGGTAAGCTTATTGTATTCATCAAACTTCCAGGTCACATTCCCCGCTAACCCAAGGTTGGTGGGAAGAAAATCCTTGTTCTCCGCTGATTCAGTATAAGTTATCTTATTCCCGATATTTGAAATGGTAGCACCGATATTATACTCCCCTTTCACTGTTTTGCCAAATTTTGCGGGATGATTATAAAAGAAAGAAACGTCTGCCTTCACGGCTTTACCGGCTTTAATCGGAACGTTGTTTACACTATACCCCTGGGCAAGATTTGAATATACAAAACCGAGGTTAATGCCTGTACTGAAGTGAGTGGTAAGCCGCCTTCCATAGCCCCCATCAATACAAAACTCACGGGGATTAAAATCGCCAAGTGTATTACCCGAGGCATCTGTAAATGTGATACTTCCAAGCGAGAAATAGCGGAGACCAAATGCCAGCCCCTGGGTTTTATCGAGCTTATATGAAACGCCAAGTGATGCGAGGTAAATATCATTAACAAGCTCACGTAGCCATGGAGTATAAGTTACTGCAGCAGAAAGCTTATTATCTTCTTCCTTGTCATCTGCTCCCTTGGTAAAAGGGATTTTCGCAGTATTCCAGAATATCGCATTTGCGTCAGGAGAAAGCGCCAGCCCCGCATCACCCATTGCACCCGCGCGCGCGTCAGGTGCAATTCTCAGAAATGGTACGGCAGTATTGATCACATTGGTTCTTCCATCCAGGGAATCTGCAAAGCTCTGGGCTTTACCCAGCGTAGAAACTGAAACCAGTGCAATCGTTACCGGTATTGATATCAATGTATGTCTTAAATGAAAATTCATAACAGCAACCGAAATTTATGAGTGAAAAAAAATTATTTGTTATTTAAGAATCACCAGCTTTTGAAATGTATCTGCCTTTAGCCCGTTATCTGCCTTAACTGAAAGCTTATATACGTAAACGCCCTTCCCGATTTTATCGCCATAATCATCAAGCCCATCCCAGTAAATTCCATTTACCCGGTATCCGCCGCCACCGGTGGCAAGATCACACGATGCGCTTGCCGCGGCAAATACTTCAGGCATCACATCCTGCTGGATGGTTTTAATTAATTTACCGGATACTGTATAAACCCGGATCATCAGGGAAAGAGTTTGGCTTGGCATATTGTGCTCAAACATAAATTCTGTTCTGGTGGTAAACGGATTTGGATAGTTGAGAACATGCGCCAGCGCCATTTGCGCAGAAGAAGAAACCACAAAATCAGTAATGCCTTCAGCGGAATTATCATATACATCCCATGCTTTAACATTGATGGAATGTGTCCCCTCTGAAAGATCGTTTAATGGATAGCGTACTTCTCCGGAAGTATAGCTGTCAAGATCGGCTGAATAAAAATTGTTCATTACCAGTGTATTCTTTGTATCGTTATCCAATACTCCTGCAACATCATGGCCAATACCGGAACCCACTGTATTCACTCCACTTGAATCGCTGATCTTAACCACAACAGTGGGGTTGGCATCTGTAATGCCCCCATTGGCAAATTTTTCATCATTCATGTAAACTTTCACCGTTGGTCCTGTTATATCTACCCGACTGGTATCAGAAATTCCCCCGATCACCACATCATTTTTGTATCCATGTGCATCAATGGTTCCGTTATCAGCATAGTAACTGAGTTTTCCAAAACCGTATTGATAAGAGATGTCTTTCGGGACAATGAAGGTGAAGCTGAAAAGGCCATTTATTACACTCGCTTTTCCATTATAGATCACATTTTTCTGGAGGTTGAAATTCTTTACATAGCTGTCGCCGTCATTTGCCAGAGTTTGATAGACCACAGTTTTATCGAAAACAGTGGGATAAAGAATTCCGTTAAAATCAGTCATTACATTTCCATTCAAATCATTAACCGTACCTGAAATGGTTACCTTCTGCAGGGCTTTCAGGGTATCAGCAGTAAGTCCTATCGAGTGTTGATTAATTGCAGTGGTATAAACATTGTAAACCGGGTAGGCAAGGGTCATGGCTGGATCACCGAGAAGGGTGAATTTTCTGTTGTTTACATCTCCTGTTACATAATTTTTTGACCGGCGGAGAACTTCACCAAGAGGTGGAATAATTCCGTTGGCATCGGGCGCAAATACAAAACTCATGAACGCATCATTCAACGCCTGGTTAGCGTTAGAATATACTAACCGGACTGTTGTAACCAGGGCAATTGCTCCCCCCTTATCATTAAGTAAAAGATCCTCACCCGCAGAAATTACAGGCGGATCATCATATTGACTGAATTCACAGGTGGCAGTAACAAAAACCGGCAGCTTGTACAAATTGGTATAGGCCAGAATGTCGCTGATTCCAAGAATACGCTCGTGTGCCCAGCCACCTACTCCCCCATGGCCTGTATAATTCATCATCAGCGTGCCCGTGCATATCCGATTCGTAATTGCTGTATTTACTCCCGGATAACGGGAACCACCCGGAACTGAGGTTTGCTGATAGGCATCAAGATAAATCTTGTCAATATTATATACAGGATACTCTGTCGAGATTGTGCTTGCAATTCCATCAGCTCCGTTGATATGGACATTGTTATCCTGATCATCTCCAACAAATGTGACTACGTTACGCCAGTTACCAAATGACTGCGGTGAGGTGTACACTTTTATCTTATTGTTTACCGCAGATGCCTCGGTTGCGTCGTTCACTGTCAACCTGCCCACAGCAATATCCAGCATGCTTACATTATCAGTTATGTTTCCGCCTTCACTGTCATCCAGGAATCCAAAAAAGTCATCAGATACAAATGAGCTTGTAGGATTTACAGAGCTTACACTTTGGTAAGTGAGTATCAGGCTTTTGCTGGCCGGATCATTTCCTTTATTATCAAATGATCCGTCACCATAAAGCAAAAGATATTTCGGCATATTAGCCGAGTCACCGAGACTGCGCACATAAAACATCCGTACGAAATCACGGAGCGCACACAGGTCAGGGGTACCGGAAGAAAATTCATTGAATATTTTACTCTGTTGAATCACGATACTGGAAATTCCATCATGACTAAGGTGGTAGTCACCTATTTCCTGTGCCTGAGGTAATAGGGCATCCGCCGTAATAATGATCAGATTGTAGGCGCCCAGGCTGTGAAGATCCTGGTTCACAATTTTGCCGGCCGATGCCGGAACATATCCTTCAGTGCCGGAGAAAACAACATATTCATTAATGGTGTCAGTAGCTGCAGTAAACTGCGTTTGTGTTCCATTCAATACGGCCAGTTGATTTTGAGGACTTAAAGGCTTGGTTACATCCCATATAAGTAGCGAGCTGTTTGAATTTGTTAAAGTGAATTGAGAAATACTGCCTGCACCCTGTGAAGCAAGACTTCTGAAATTAGTTTGTGTGCCGGTCCAGGTAAGATTGCGCAAGGCATTTACTTCAATGAAGTTCAGCCAGCCCTGGGCATCCTGGGCATTACGGGTATAAGTAAGGTCAATATTAAAATCTGATGAAGAGGGTGTGAATTGTCCGCAAAATTTTACCTCAGCGGCAAATGGACAGGTATAATCACCACAAATCTTTGCAATGGCTGCAGAGGCAATGGTAACACCATTGCTCGTTGCAGTAAGTGTGTTGCTGTCATAGATGCTTTTACTTAGAAAAGAAGTGGTGACTGTTACCTGCTGCGATGTGGAGATGGATGGAAAGGAGAATGGAAATGACTGGACGGTCTCAAATTCAAATGGCTCACCATAAAATACCCGACCACTGGTAAGGAAATTTTCAGATTCCAGCTCATGGAAAGAATAATCATCAAAAATTGAAATGAATTTATTTGGTGCGGCTGCACTGGAAGGAAGGTCAATAATTCTTTTGCCCTGCCCTAAATCAACATTCACGAAATAAAAAGCAGTGTCAGAATAAATATTGAGAATGTGCGAAAACCTTTGACAGGTTGGATTAACAACCGGAACCCAGCGGTGCGGACCCTGACCATAAAATTGAACATAATCACCATCATCAAACCTTCCATCACTTTCTCCCGTTACCCTGATTGCATTTTCCTGGAGATCATCATATCGGAAACCCGCATTCGCTTCAGGCAACATGCCGCCGCCATTTCCATATACTCTGATATTACGGGGATCTAAAACAGTAACATCAATCCCTAAGTTCTGAAGAAATGCCTTATCCATCCTGTACACTCCATCCCGGCTCACGCCGATCTTATACCAGTCGCCCGATGCTAATACTGAATGATCAGCATAGCCAGCCCCGCGTGTCGCAGATGAAGAACTTGAAGGAATGATGTTTATGCTGTATCGAAATGAAACCATCTTTTCGATAGATCCGGTCGTGGAGTTTTTTCTGAAAGGAAGGATGGAAATTTGGGCATAGGGTTTCATTCCGCTATAACCCATGGTAGCTGTTACTATCGGAGCATTCTGGATCTGTTGCGAGGGGAATTGATTCACCAATGTTCTTCCGACTTGCACATTCATGGGAGCGTAAGTAATATCACTTAGCGAAACAGAAATTACTCCATCGTAAGGTAATTTCACAGTTTCATAATAATATGGCAGAAAATTAAATTTCGTTTCGTCATACAGCGCACCCTGGAAATAATAGGTCGCATGATTCCTGAAGTCAGAAAACTGAAAGGTTTTAACTGAATCAGACCACGTTAGGTTTTTAACGTTTGAGATTATTTGCTGCGCTGCGCATATAGATGCGGTAATTGCAAACGCTGAGAATAAAAGGATACATTTCCTCATAGCAAATGGATTGGTTGGTTCAACTAAAAACTCTGATCGGAGAAAATTGTAAACCTCAACGCGATAAAATTGTAATTATTTTGTGATGTAGAAAATAACTTACGATAGCAATCCGTTTAGCGTTCTCATGAAAGGAAGTGCAATAATACTATTTCTTTTTACGTGGCAATTCACTTTGGATGCGCAGGACCTTGAATTCAGCCAGTTTTTCAATGCACCCTTGTATTTAAATCCTGCTTTTGCAGGAGCAGATGAAGGTCCCCGGTTTGGATTAAATTATCGTAATGAATGGGCGGGACTTGATAATGCTTATATCTCATATGATGTTACATACGATCAGCAGTTTGATAAGCTCGGTGGCGGCATCGGGGTCATTATTCTGAGTGACCGCCAGGCAAATGGAATTTATACCGGAAATAGTGTCACCGGAATTTACTCGTACCAGCTGAGGCTCAGCAGAAAATTCGTTTTGCAGGGAGCAGCACAAGTTTCGCTTGTGCAGAAACGGATACAGAATAATAACCTGATTTTTGAAGAAAACATTAATCCAGATAATGGAACCATGATATCCACGGGTTCCGTGGACTTACCCGATAAGGCATCCAAAACTTTTCCTGACTTTGGGGCAGGTTTTTTATTCTTTACTGCAAAATCATTCTTTGGGTTTTCGGTAAAACATCTGACCTCCCCGAATGAATCTCTGCTTAACACGCAATCCAGTCCCCTTCCCTATCGCCTCGCAGGAAATTTTGGTGTAGAATTTCATAACAGTTCATCTAAAAAGACACCGGTATTTTTTTCACCGAATATTTTCATTGCTTCCCAGTCCAGGTTCAGGCAGTTAACCGGAGGCGCCATATTGGGAATCGGAGTTTTTTATGGCGGGATCTCTTACCGGACTACATTCACCAATGCAGATGCGACCATTTTACTGGCAGGTTTTCAGAAAAATATTTTCAGATTCGGATATAGTTATGATGCCACCGTATCAGGTTTACAGGGGAGCACAGGAGGCACTCATGAACTTTCTCTTCTCGTGAATTTCCATGATTCTGAAAAACTAAAAAAGAAGAGAAACACAAGGAAGTTTATCACTTGCCCGAAAGTTTTTTAATCACCGGCATTCATTCTGATACCTCATGCTACCATGATTTCACATTGAAATAAATATTTTACATTTGCGTTTACCTCTTTTTCAAACACAATTGTTAGCCATGCTTAAATCAAATGGTATGAAAGCAACCCTGATGTTAACAGTTGCCATCACTATGATGGCTCTGAGTTCCTGCATTTTTCATGGTAAGGATAAATCTCTCGCGACAGGATGGAATTATAATGATACCAAGTGGGGTGGATTTGAATTACATGCTTATGCCGGGCAGGAAACAGGACCCAATCTGGTTCTTGTTCAGGGTGGTTCTTACTTAATGGGAAATACGGAGCAAAATGTTACTTATGATTACGACAATGTTCCCCGGAAAACTACTGTTGCAGCTTTTTACATGGATCAGACTGAGGTAGCCAATTCACATTATCGTGAGTATCTTTTCTGGCTCGAGCGGGTTTTCGGTTCTGATTTTCCGGAAGTTGTTCATAAAGCCCTTCCCGATTCACTGGTCTGGCGTGATGAGCTTGCCTATAATGAGCCGTATGTGGAATATTATTTTCGACATCCTGCATATAATTATTATCCCGTGGTTGGTGTAAGCTGGGTGCAGGCAACCCAGTATTGCGACTGGCGAACTGACCGTGTGAATGAAATGATTATGATTCGTGAAGGAATCATGGATAAAAATAACAGCCAGTCCGATGAGGATAATTTTAACACGCGGTCCTATTTAGTGGGACAGTATGAAGGTGCGGTAAAAAAGAATCTTAAAGACTACAGTCCCGCTGGCCAGGGTGAGCGCAAGGTGAGAATGGAAGATGGAATAATGCTTCCTGAATACAGGTTGCCTACCGAGGCGGAATGGGAATATGCAGCCCTTGCACTCATAGGTAATAATCCTTACAAGGATGAGGAATTGATCACTGATCGCAGATATTATCCGTGGAGCAGCGATCGTTTGCGTGATCCCGCTCACGGTGACTGGCAGGGTGATTTTCTTGCAAACTACAAGCGTGGTGCAGGTGACCTGATGGGCATAGCAGGAGGATTGAATGATGCTGCTGATATTCCGGCTCCGGTATTTTCATTCCTACCGAATGATAACGGACTTTATAATATGGCCGGAAACGTGAATGAATGGGTGATGGATGTATATCGCCCTTATACACCGTACGATGCAAATGATTTCAATACCTTTCGCGGAAATCAGTTTATGAAGGATAGCCTGGATGAAGAAAATTATCATGTAGATAAAGATTCACTGGGAAGGGTAGTTAAAGTTCCGGTATCAGTAGCGGAGAATGTGAACCGGCTTAACTACCGGAGAAGTGATGTCATAAATTTCCTTGATGGTGATACTGCTTCATGGGTAACCTACAATTATGGAGTGAATACCCTGATCAATGATAAAGCACGTGTTTACAAGGGTGGTTCATGGAGTGACAGGGCCTATTATCTCATACCCGGAACCCGCCGCTATCTTGATGAAAACCAGAGCACGGCTACCATTGGATTTCGCTGTGCAATGGCACGTCTTGGAAGCCCGCTGGGCAATGAAGATCAGGCAGGAAACTTTCCACCAAAAAAATACCCTGAATACAAGCGTAAGAAGCCCTGATTTCTAAAATCAATTATTATTTTCAAAGCCCTTCCGTAACCGGAAGGGCTTTGAAGTTTAAACGGGTATGCCAAAGATTAAAACTGTTTGCATTTCTTTCAACTTCTTTGCTTTTTAACTTTGCCGCACGTATGCTGGATAAACTACAGTCAATAAAGGACCGGTTCCTTAATATACAGGATGAGCTGAATGATCCGCTGGTGATCAGCAATCAGAAGAAGTATGCTCAGCTGAATCGTGATTACCGGGAACTGGAAAAAATTGTAGGCCGGTATGAGAAGTATAAACAGATTCTTTCAGTAATCGAAACTGATAAGCAGATTTTGCAGAATGAAAAAGATGCCGAGCTCCGCGATATGACGCGGATCGAGCTGGAAGATCTTCAAAAGCAACAATCAAGGATGGAAGAGGATATCCGTCAGATGCTGATTCCCAAAGATGCTGAGGATAAAAAAAATGCGGTTCTGGAAATTCGTGCCGGTACCGGGGGGGATGAGGCAAGCATATTTGCCGGCGATTTATACCGGATGTACCTCCGTTATTGTGAAATGAAAAGATGGAAGGTTCAGGTGATCAGTGAAAGTGAGGGCACAAAGGGAGGTTATAAGGAAGTAATACTGGAAGTCACAGGTGAAAATGTCTATGGAACATTGAAATTTGAATCCGGGGTGCATCGCGTTCAGCGGGTACCTGAAACTGAAGCGCAGGGCCGTGTTCATACCTCTGCTGCCTCGGTTGCCGTTTTGCCGGAGGCTGATGAAGTGGATGTGGTAGTAAGAGATGCGGATGTAAAAATGGAAACTGCAAGAAGTGGAGGTGCGGGAGGTCAAAACGTGAATAAGGTTGAAACCAAGGTGATCCTTACACATCTTCCCACCGGTGTGGTTGTGATGTGCCAGACTGAGCGGTCACAGTTAGGTAATCGTGAAAAAGCAATGACCATGCTGCGCACACGCCTCTACGATGAAGCATTGCGAAAGCACAATGAGGCAATTTCGGGTAAGAGAAAAACAATGGTAAGCACTGGTGACCGGTCGGCAAAAATCCGTACATATAATTATCCGCAGGCTCGGGTAACTGATCACAGGATCGGAAAAACAATTTATACCCTGCCGGATTTTATGAATGGCAATATTCAGGAGATGACTGATGCTTTGCAATTTGCTGAAAATGCTGAGAAGCTGAAAGAAGGTGGTATTTCCATTTGAATATTATTTTGAAAAGTCTTTATTGGACTAGCCCTTCCAGACCCATCACACGGGATGCTTTCAGCAAGAAGAAATAATTTTTAAAGGATTGACAATCAAACCAAGTCTTCAACTGACTTACATTCTTAAAATGCATAAATCCCGGTGACGATTCGAAGAGTGCCTTTTTAAATTCTTCACCCACAAAAATTTTCAGTTTCATTTTTTCATTCTCAAGTGCTTTAATAATTTCCCGGTGCTCTGCGGTACTTGACTCACCCAGCTCAGCCATATCACCGAGTATCACGATTTTATTCTCAGCAGGTATATGAAAAAAGTTTTCAAGCGCTGCTATCATGCTCGAAGGATTAGCGTTGTAAGCATCAAGGATAAATGTATTTGTACCGGATTTAAAAATTTGCGACCGGTTGTTTGAGGGAACATATGATTCGATCGAACTTTTAATATTCTCAGGAGAAACCCCGAATTTCTGCCCCACAGCTACGGCTGCCATTACATTTTCAAAATTATATTTTCCGAACAATTTCGTTTTCAATGTTAATGAAGATTCCATAAATCCATCATAAGCCACGATTTCAAGAAATGGAAATAATGAATTGATCCTTCCCCTGCACATCGTACTATGTATTCCATAAATAAATCGCGTTAATCCTTCTGACATTGACATCAATTCCGGGTGATCAGCACAAACAAAGGCGGGTCTGTTTTTCGTTTGCAGAAAATCATACAGTTCACCATTTCCCTTTATCACATTCTCAATGCTGCCATAACCTTCAAGATGATCTTTGCCATTATTTGTAATTAATCCATAATCCGGCTGGCTAACCTCACAAAGCAGTCTGGTTTCATGCAAATGATTGGCACCCATCTCTATTAAACCAAATTCTGTTTCATCACTGATGGAGAGCAGGGAAAGCGGCACACCAATATGATTGTTTAAATTTCCTTTGGTGGAGAAGGTACTGAATGAGGTTTCCAGCACCCGGCTGATCAGTTCCTTGGTCGTTGTTTTTCCATTGCTTCCTGCAATGGCAAGAATTTTTGCTTTAAGCTGATTACGGTGAAAAGCTGCCAGTTGTTGCAACGTCCTCAGCACATCATCTACTAAAATTAAATTCTCCTGTGACGAAAAATGTTGTACATCAATAATAGCCCACATTGCACCTGCCTGCAATGCCTGTTGTGCAAATAAATTTCCATTGAAATTGTCTCCCTTCAGGGCAAAAAAAATGTTGCCTTTCTTTATTGAGCGTGTGTCAGTTGAAATTCCGGAGGAGGACTTAAATATTCCATAGAGCTCTGGTATCTCCATGGCCCAAAAATAGCAGATCACCCTTCATTTATTTTAAATGAGAATTCAATGATCTCGCATCAGAAGTTCTGCATTATAAATACCAATATATTCCAAAGTCCTGCGCTCTATGAAAGTCAATCCATATTCATTAACAAATGACATTCATCCAATATTTTACTTTACCAGCATAATTCCTGCATTCTCACCACAAATCCTTGTTTTATTTATCTTCCTTAATTTCTACCCTACGATTTTTAGCTCTGCCCGCAGCAGTTTTGTTTGTTGCAATGAATTGAGTTTTGCCATAACCGATAGCAGTAAGATTTTCAGCCCGCACTCCCTTTTTCTCGAGATAGTCTCTTACCGCTTCTGCCCGGCGTGTAGTTAAATCAAGATTTAACTTAACACTGCCGGTAATGTCTGCATATCCCTCAATCCTCCACTTAACATTGGAATATTTCATTAATATCAATGCAATCTGGTCCAGAACCTGGTACACGTTGGGCTCAATCACCCCGCTTCCAAGTTTAAATAAAATGGATTGTGAGCTGAGTTGAATGCGGTTTAATTCATCTTGCGAAATACTCGCTGGGCAGCCATCATATTCCGGTAAACCGGGCACATCAGGGCACTTGTCTTTGTAATCGGGAACTCCATCACCATCCCGGTCAGGACAACCATTGAATTGCGGCAGTCCTTTTTCTGTCGGGCATTTATCAAGATGATCAGGAATGCCGTCACCATCCGTATCAGGACAACCGTTGAATTGTGGCAAACCTTTCACCGTGGGGCAAGAATCCTGCGGATCAGGAATTCCATCGGAATCTGTATCAGGACATCCATGAAATTGAATCAGACCACGGATATCAGGACATAAGTCATCCATGTCGGGTATACTGTCATTATCCCGGTCAGGGCAGCCGAGAAGGAATGCGGGCCCCGGCTCATCGGGACATCGGTCAAGCTTGTCAATAATGCCATCATGGTCCCGATCGGGACAACCATGAGTTAAGCAAGGACCTTTATCCTTCAGACATGAATCAAGTTTATTCGAAACAAGATCGCCGTCATCATCTCTTAATTTTCGTTGCGGAAAGAAAACGTGAAAGCCACCGTACAAATCAATGCCTTCCAGATCAGTAAGTCCGAATGCTCCGCCCAGTGCATCGCCTCCTATGAAGAAATATCCCAGCCGAACGCACAAGCCCAGCCGGGGTTGCAGATAATGATAGCTTATAAGGGAGATCGGGGCGCTTACTTCAAACCATTTTCTTTCGTATCTCGGCGTGATAGAATAGATATCAGGGCGTTTAACACCCTGTCCGGTTCCGGCCATAAATCCTTTAATGATGGTAGCATTGAGATAGAAGTTTTTATAAACATTCCAGTCGGCTTGCAGATTCAAAGAAGCGGGTAATGCCATCCGGAAATCAGTACCACTTGCGGAGGCAAGTGAATCCCCATAAAAAATGGAACTCAGGGCATGATCAAAATCAAGATTGCTTGTAAATTGGTTCGCACGGTAGCTATTCCATACAGCACTGTCAGTCTCTAAATGAAAGGTCGCGGCGCCCTCGCTAAATTTTATTGATCCGATGTCAGTAACAGATATTCCAATTTTAAACAGGTAGGGGCTTTTGTCAGGATCTACATTTTTTCTGCAATCCATTTCATAAGTATAATCCGCCGAATCTTTTTTAAATGTATAGGTAAAACCAATGCTTCCTCCCCATCCATTGCCATGGATCAGGTCCTTGTAGCCATGAATGGAATCAAATGTTGTGTAATCCGTTCTGCCGTAATCAAGAGAGGCATTGCTGAAAAACAGATCGGAGGTGTTTGCTAAATTGTATGAGCCGGAAACATTTTTAACAAAACCGGCACCCGCACCATCGAGGTATTTTACTGAGATCCCGCCACTGAATTCATTTTTATTTTTTTGATAAAACTTCCAGGCGTAGTTCACACCATACTCAAACCATCCCATGGTGTTGATTTTGATATTGTCGTCAGGACGAAAAGCACCATATAGCGAGGTGTCACGGTTTTCAAAATACGCTTGTTGTGACTGATGACCTACTGCATCATTCACCACAAGAAAGTACCTGACACCGGTATTAAATCCAAGGGCATGTCTTTTCGCAAATTTAAACATCAGTGAAGGCCCCATTGCTTCGGCAGTAAGTGTAAAGTCAAAAGTTTTGTTGGGATCAGAAGGATCAAAGCGGGTGTAATAGCTTTTATTTTTAACCAGGTCAATAAAATTTCCGATACCCAAAAATTTCAAGGAATCCTTCGGTATATAAAGAAAATTGTTGTCTCCGTCAATGGTGCCGGACATGATATTGAAGTCAAATCCAAGCTTCGATTCAATCATTGAACTCGGGTTGAGTGTTGCCCCGAGAATGCCGGCATAATTACTATTCCGTACTCCAAGATATTGCTGCGAATGTGCTGGAAATATTAATGCCGTGATAAATAAAAAGAGTATAAATTTTTTCATTGGGGAGAAGTGAATGACCTAAAGAATTGCTAAAGTTGGTCACACAGCAATGCTGAACAAAAAAATAATTTAATGCTTATTCACATCAGTCTGTGATGGAGCACTGAATATTATTGCAGAGTCAATGTTCCTTTTCCGCAATTACAGAAGTTGACGGAGCAAGCAGCTTAAGGTTTCCCAGGATAAGGCACGGCGATTCTGCCGTCATAATCTGGTTACCCCATCGCTTATGAATTGCCATTTTTCGATAAGTGGAGTAGAGAAAAATATAGGGCTGCTCATCATAAACCATCTTTTGAATTCTCTTACTCCTCTCATGGCGAAGAGAATCATTTAGGGTATGTTTTATAGAATCTATCAGCGCATCTGACTGTGCATTCCCAAAGCCACTGAAGTTACTGCCTTTATTTGCCCATGAACTGGTATGCCAGAGCTGAGTATAATCTTCCTGCAGGGAACTGGTTGACCAGCCGAGCATGAGCATGTCGAAGTCGTGATTCTTAGCTTTTTGCTGAAGAGCTGAAACATCAAATGGCTGAGGGATAATTTTTACACCTGCCTGGCTTGCTGATTCAACAATCATGTTTGCAATATTGCGTGTGCTGTTACTCTGATTAAAGTAAGAGAACGTTACCTCAAGCGGTACTTTTTCGCCGTCAATCAATTTATCACGAATACCATCCCCGTCCGAATCCTGCCAACCTGCTACATCAAGTAGTTCTTTTGCTCTTGTTACATCATAAGGAATTAGGGCGAGATCATTGTTGAATTCCGGTCTGAGGGGTGACACCATGCTTGGCCACCGGATGGCTTTTCCAAGCACGGCAACGCTGATGATTTGATCTACCGGTGTCATAAAAGCAAATGCCTTCCGCACATTGAGGTCATCAAAAAATTTTTTGTGAGTTACCCCGTCAGGCCTTGTATTGAAAGCAATATAATTGAGACCATAGTTTTCAATAAAAGCGGAGTTGTAATTTCTGTTAAACATGCTATCCTTCCGCAAGTCAAGCAGGGCTTTGGTAGTGAGAATATTAGTTGCGTCCAGTGTCTGGGCTTTGAATTCGAGTACCTGCGCATTTTCATCTTTCACTACCTTAAAGATGATCTTGTCAGGAAAAGAATTCTGATAAATATTCGGTTCCTTCAAGTGCTGAGTCCAGTGGTTCAGTTTGCGCTGAAGAACGAGGCCTGTTCCGTGATCCCAGCTTATGACGCGATATGGTCCTGCCCCATAAAAATATTCCGGATCGTTTCCATACCTGCCATTGTTAAATTCCACACTCCATTTATCAAGGTCATTGCCGGCTTGAAAAGATGAGTCATCAAATTGTTGCAGAGTGTAACCGGATAAAATATTTTGCGGGTCATAGAATTTTCTGGATAGGATATAAAAGTTTGTTACAAAACCCATGTTAGACACATACGGGCTTTTCATCACGAGGGTAAATTTTCTGGAATCACTTGCATCCGCTAAAATGGTTTGCAGGTTACTCACGTAGGATTTGATTGTTGCATTTGGAATAAGGGGACACTTATTGACCTTTAAAGTAAAAATCACGTCTTCGCTGGTAACCGGAGAGCCATCATCCCATTGGGCTTCATTGAGTAATTCATAAGTATATTGTAGTTGATCATCTGAAATCCGGGGTAAGGCTTTTACAAGTGAGGGAATCAGTTTCGGATGCTGCTGATCCACCATCAGTAAATACGCGTGCATAAGATTCAAAATCGCCAGGGAACTTACACTTACCTGCGTGGCAGGATGTAAATTCACAGGATCAGATTGTAACATCACCACCAGGGTGTTTTCCGCCGACCAGTCGGGTAAAAATTCCTTTGCATCCTTTAATGTAATTTCCTCATGGTGGTTTTCGTCATTATCAATTTTATTTGACGTTTGATTCTCACCGCATGAAGTAATGCCCAAAAAAATGGTAAAAAGAAAGTTTAAGCGACTATCAGTGTACATTAAATACCTATTTATACATTGAATTTACAAAAATCCTTTTCATTGCTTCTTGTTAATTATCGTTCATCTATAATATTACCATTCAATTGGAAACTGTTTTAATTACAGGCGGAAGCGGATTGATTGGAAAACATCTCACATTGATGCTTTTGAATGAAGGATTTGAGGTAATTCATCTCAGCAGAAAAAAAAATTCAACCCAAGGCATAAGAGTTTTTGAGTGGAATCCTGAGAAAAACTTTGTTGATACGAAAGCATTGAATGAAGCAGATCATATCATTCATCTTGCCGGTGCAACAGTAGCTAAGTACTGGACTGCGAGCTATAAAAAAAAGTTAATCAATAGCCGGGTAAAGACTGCCCGGCTTCTCTTTGATTATTTATCTCAAAATCAAAATAAAGTGAAATCCTTTATTTCATCATCTGCTGTTGGATACTATGGTAATGGGGAAGATCAATGGCTTGAAGAACAAGAGAAGCCGGGTAATGATTTTCTATCAGAAATCTGCCTTCGCTGGGAAGAAGGTGCAAGGGAATTTGAGGATCTGAATAAACGGGTTGCGATTATCAGAACAGGAATTGTACTCGCACGTGAAGGGGGCACCTTGCCATCACTGAATAAGGCATTGCGATTTGGTATTGCTCCAATATTTGGAGGCGGAAATCAATATTATCCATGGATTCACATACATGACGTCTGCCGTATATACCATTTTGCCTTATCAAATTCCTCTGTTTCAGGTGTGTTCAATGCAGTTGCACCCGACCCTGTCCGCTTCCGGGATTTAATGAATTCCATCGGAGAAGCAGCAGGAAAACGTAAACTTAATTTTCCTGTTCCGCCCCTGGTTTTAAAGATCATTCTTGATGGCTTTGGACATTCCTTGCTGAACAGCTTGCGATGTTCCTCGCAAAAAATTGAAGATGCGGGGTTTAGGTTCAGGTACCCTCAATTAAAGGATGCCCTGCGTGATCTGCTCTGAAATAAATGTCCATATCGAAATTGAGTGAGCCATCTCCGGGAGTCGAACCCGGGACCTCCTGATTACGAATCAAACGCTCTAGCCAGCTGAGCTAAGATGGCAATGGGTGTAAGATGGAAATTATTTTCCAAAAAT
>JBDSEA010000133.1:0-5741 GCA_039920305.1 Chitinophagales bacterium | reverse complement strand
TATATCACCGCCGTAGCATTTTGCAGTTACATCTTTTCGCATGGCTGAGACCGTTTCGCGTGCAATGATCTTCTGACCAATAGCAGCCTGAATCGCTATAACGAATTGCTGCCGAGGTAAAAGCTCTTTTAGCTTTTCGCACATCCTTCTTCCAAAATCATAAGCGCGGTCTTTATGAATGAGGGCAGAAAGCGCATCCACATTTTCACTATTTAATTTGATATCGAGCCTTACAAGATCACCGGGCCGGAATCCGATCATGTGATAATCGAAAGAGGCATATCCGCGTGAAATGCTTTTAAGGCGGTCATAGAAATCAAAAACGATTTCCGCAAGCGGCATCTCAAAATTTAATTCCACACGGGTAGGTGTGAGGTAATGCTGGTTGAGTATGATCCCCCGCTTACCAATACACAATCCCATGATGGCGCCGATATATTCAGGCTTGGTGATCATCTGCGCCTTGATGTATGGTTCTTCAACTCTGTCAAGTTTTGTAGGATCAGGATATTCACTCGGGTTATTCATCACCATCATTTTTCCATCGGTAGTGAAAACATGATACGTTACGTTGGGGGTAGTGGTGATCACAGGCATATCGAACTCGCGATCCAGCCTTTCCTGAACAATTTCAAGATGGAGCATACCGAGAAACCCGCACCGGAAGCCAAAGCCAAGAGCAATGGATGACTCAGGCTCAAAGGTGAGGGATGCATCATTAAGCTGAAGCTTCTCTATGTCTTCACGAAGCTGCTCATAGTCCTCTGTGTCAACAGGATAAATTCCTGCAAATACCATCGGCTTTACTTCCTCAAACCCCTTGATAGGCTCCATTGCAGGATTCTTTGCAAGGGTAATGGTGTCACCTACTTTTACTTCACCTGCATCCTTTATTCCGGTAATGATGTAACCCACATCGCCTGCCCCTACCACTTCGCGCGGTGACCGCTCAAGCAACAACGCACCTACTTCCTCTGCCTCATATTCTTTTCCCGCATTGTAAAATTTTACTTTATCTCCCTTGCGGATTTCACCATTGAAAACACGGTAGTAAACGATGATGCCACGGTAAGAATTGAAAACAGAATCAAAAATAAGTGCCTGTAATGGCGCTGCGGGATCGCCGGAAGGAGCCGGAATTCTATTCACAATTGAACGCAGAATTTCTTCAATGCCCTGCCCCGTTTTTCCACTCGCTTCCAGAATACTCTCGCGCCTGCACCCGATCAGATCTACAATCTGGTCTTTAGTTTCTTCCACCATCGCCCCATCCATATCAATCTTATTTACCACCGGAATAATTTCACAGTTATGGTCAATGGCCAGGTAAAGATTAGAAATGGTTTGTGCCTGTATGCCCTGTGAGGCATCTACGAGCAGCAATGCACCTTCACAGGATGCAATGGCACGCGAAACTTCGTACGAAAAGTCAACATGGCCGGGGGTGTCAATGAGGTTGAGGATATATTTTTCTCCGTCAAGCTCATAATTCATTTGGATTGCGTGACTCTTGATTGTAATGCCTTTTTCCCGCTCAAGTTCCATATCATCCAGAACCTGATTCATCATCTGCCTTCCTGTCACAGTATTTGTCTTCTCTAATAACCGATCAGCAAGGGTGCTTTTTCCATGATCAATATGGGCGATGATACAGAAGTTTCTTATAGTTTTCATTAACCGGCAAAGATAATTGAATAGCGTGCGAGATATAAAATCATTGCAAACGGTAATTCTACCTTTGATGATGAATATTTAGTTTCGTCACATGCTTTACCGGTTATACCTGGACAAGATAATAGCTGACATCTGACTTTTCATTCATTTAATCAAACCTTCTTTAAAAAAATCAGAAAATGCCGACCCCTTTACCCCGAATCGTACTCTACGCATTTATTCTTGGCTTTTTAGTGCTGCTGTTTTTAATCATGGATCATCTGAGTTTCTACCTGGTGCCTGCAGCTTTTGGTGCTCTGCTGGCCATGCTGTTGCTGCCTTTCAACAGAAGGTTAGAAAGGGTAAGATGCCCGCGCATTTTAGCAATCACTTTTTCACTGTTAATTGTACTCGCGGTATTTTTTGCATTGGGATGGATTTTTTCCATACAGGTTGTAAGCTTTGCCGATGATCTTCCCCTCCTTCGTGATCAGCTAAAAAATAAATTTGAAGACCTGCAGTATTTTATTGCTTCCACATTGGGTTTAAGCATTGATAAACAGGCAAAGCTTTTGAAGGAGGAATCTGATGCTTTACTTCAATCTGCAGGCAAATGGGGCACCGGTATTCTTGTTTCCACAGGGGTAATTTTTGCCGGGTTTGGCCTCATACTCGTTCATCTTTTCCTGTTTCTCCTTTACAGAGGAAGAATCAAAAAATTCTTCCTGATGATTTTGCCGGATACCGGCCAGGCAAAAGCAGAAAATATTATTGAGGAAATTGCTACGGTGACGCGGAAATACCTCACAGGAGTTGTTACGGTTGTAACAATTCTATCAATACTTAATTCAACTGGTCTCTTTTTGCTTGGAATAAAAAATGCTCTGTTCTTTGGTGTTCTTGCAGCAATACTTAACATAATCCCATACATCGGGGTATGGATCGGAAGCGCCCTGCCTGTCTTTATGGCAATCCTTACTAAAGACAACTCTCTTTATGTATTAGGAGTAGTAGCAGTTTTCACCGGGACACAATTTGTAGACAATCATTATCTAACACCCCGCATCACCGGCTCACAGGTAAGGCTGAATGCGCTCTCAGCCATTGCCATTATCATTATCGGCGAAATCGTTTGGGGCTTTGGCGGAATGATCCTTTTTGTTCCCATGCTCGGCATGGTGAAAATAATCTTCGATAACATCGAACCCCTCAAGCCATTTGGCTATGTGATCGGAGATGATGAGCACTTGGAATCCGGCATCAGTAAATTTCTCAAAAAATTCAGAAGGAAAAGCAAGCCGGAAACGCAGGAGGAAAGTCTTCAGGGAAATACAATCGGCCCAGCATTGAAAGACGAAAACAATAAAAAGATGTTTAACTAAATTGTTTTAACAAATTTTTCAAGGTTAAGCAATGATTTATTATAGGTTGCTTCTGTTTTCAATTTTTTCACCAGATAAAATATCCCCTGCAGGGCAATATTTTTCTTCAGATAAAAATCAAGAGTAAGCCTCGTATGATTTTGATCTATTTTTTCGAGCAGGTAGTACACCGCACTTTTTTTCTTTTCATCGGTTTCACTGAACTCAATCCTATCCTGGTGATACGAGTAGCTGCTGGTATAAATTCTTACTTGTCCATTCTTCATTACGCAGCGGCACCGCATTCCAATGCGCGGTAAAAAATGGTTTACCTCCTCCACATATTTTACTCCCTCCTGCCATCGGCCGCGGTAATTAAAATCTCCGGTAGCATGAAATAAGGTTATGATGTCAGTTTCAAATACTCTCGATAAGGAAAACATCCTTACTTTTTTCGAAAGCTCGAGCTGGGGCAAGATCTCTGGTGCGAGGTCTTTTCTGAGTTGACTTAATTGAGTATAATGAAAGGCTATTTCACCGCTCTCCGTTTGTCTTACACTGCTGTTCCATTTCATCCATTGCTCAAAACCAGTTAGCGGTTTATCGTGCAGCAGGCTTTTTGTTACCAGCCAGTATTCATGCTGTGCAATATCATTTTTCAGGAGCTGGTGAGCAACAATGACATCCTTACCGATCAGCTTATTGAAATTCTTTACTGTGTAGTAAGTAAATTCACCGAAATGCGTAATTACTTTCAAAGTAAGATTGACTGCCGAAGTACAGGCTTTGCATTGGCAAAAACGTCGGTACTCATAAGCAATAAGGTGTCTGTGAAATTCACAAAACATTTTTTCAACCTGTTTATACAAAACCTGAAGATCCGGTGATTCACCAAATTTGTAAAACAATATCGCGTCGCCTTCAATTTCAGAGATTTCAAGACCTATTGTATTAGCATTGATCAGTATTTCAAGTAATTCCTGGATGATGAGCCGGCTATGCCCGATCTCCATTTCATTAATTAAGCGGGTAAAGCCACTTATATCCGGAATAAATAGCAGCCCTCTGTTTTCCATCTTTTTTTCTTAAACGTACAGGAAATTTTACACTGTAAAAATCAGATGAAAAAGGTTTTCATTACCCTGCCCTCAGTTGCAGCTTCCTTCCTGTGCACGATGAAGGATTTCCACGTCAATCTTCTTTATGTGTAGGAATACCATGAACACCCGGTGTGATTTTTTCTCATTCTTATCTGGTTTTGTTGTCTGATTACCACTTTAGATCCGGTTAAAATATCACTCAGTCTCCCTGAGCGTTAAGGAAGCAAGTGCCAGCAGTCCGAAAATATATCCTGTAAGAATTCCAAAATCTACAAACGTTCCTTCAACCTTATAATCCGGCCGGTTAATTTCGTGAATAATATTAACTGCATAGTGCAGGGGAAAACACTTTCCGATGATTTCAGCCCACAAGGGCAATCCACCCGGATCAATAATTAGTCCGGTGAGAAATACTGAGGGAAGAATAATGAGCGGGATGAAGGGGAACACATGTCCCTCATGCTTTGCGAAAGTGGAAACAAAAATTCCAAGCATCACTGACACTATCGCAAGAAGCCAGATGACAATGAATAGCAACCCGATGGTATTCACTTCATAGTCCAGGTTAAAGAGCCAGACCGACTCGAAAAGCACTGCAACCGCCTGCAAAGTTGCCAATCCGAAATAACCCAGCGTATAACCGCCAATGATGGATATTTTCGAAAATCCGCCTATCATCATTCGCTCCAAAGTACCGCGTGTTCGTTCCTGCACGAGAAGTATGGCGCAAAGGATGAAGCTTAAGAAATGAACGATGAATGCACAAAGGGGAATTGCATAACTTTTTACATCCACAAATGGCGGGAACGTATCGAATAATAACTTGAGAAAATAAATGATGATAAGCGGGGCGATGATGGAAAGACCAAGAAAACGCCTATCACCCCTTAGTTGCAGCAATACACGCTGCGCTATGACCCATGTGTGCCTCATACCTTCTCCTCCTTTGCTTTGCCGCTGACAATTGAAAGAATAATGTCTTCGATGTTCTCAGGAAAGATCTCAACAGAAGTAATGCTTTTATCCAGACCTGATTTTTTCAATTCATTTGCAAGGCTTGCAGGATCAGACTGAATAACTGAAACCTTTTGATCTCCTCCGGATATAATCTTCACCTTTGTTTTCCCCCCTTCAAGGATCCTTTGCGGTGTGTCCACTGCAAGTATTTCACCGTTACGAAGAATTGTTACCATATCGCATAAAATGGCTTCATCCATCAAATGCGTACTGATGAAAATGGTAACGCCACTTTGCGTGAGCTTGCGGAACAATATCCATGACTGCAATTTCAGATGGGGGTCCACTGCAGCTGTCGGTTCATCAAGAAAAAGAATTTTCGGTTCGTGTACCAAAGCGCAGCAAAGAGAAACACGTTTCTTCATTCCTCCCGAAAAGGTTCCCACCGCATCATCAGCACGTGAAGTAAGCTCCGCAAATTCAATAATCTCCTCTGTTTTCTTTTTCAGATCAGTTACCACCTGACCTTTGCCAAAAAACAAAATATTATTACGGGCCGAAAGGTCATCATACAAAGCCGGGCTTTGAGGCATGTAGCCGATGTGCTGCCGAAGTTGCCATTTATTTTTGAGCGGATCCATACCAAGGATGCTGGCTTTTCCGGAAGAAG
>JBDSEA010000132.1:0-10114 GCA_039920305.1 Chitinophagales bacterium | reverse complement strand
TTTTTGTTTCTTCATTAAAAGTCTGCTTTACTGAAGTAACCACGGAGTCGAGTGAGCCAAGCAGTGACGAGGCCTGTGCTTTTACTCCGGAAATCACATCTTCTTCCATTTCTGATTTAAGCGTATCACCTGACTTAAGCAACATATTACTCTTTGCCAGCTCAATTTGTACTGCCTTGGTTCCGAAGAGATCAATTTGTACAATGCGTGCAACAGAACCTTCAGGAATTTGAAGAGCCTGTGAAACATTCATGCTTACAATGATTTGTCCATTCTGATTGGGAGCCAGGTTCATTTCCTGCACCCTGCCAATGTTCATTCCATTGTAGCGTACATGTGCTGCAAGTGATAAACCATCAACTTTATCATAACGGGCGTAATATATCCCCTCATGGCTGAAAATATTTTTGCCTCGCAATAAATTATATCCGAGTACTGCAAGTAAAATTGCAAGCGTTGCTATTACGCCGACTTTGAATTCATTGGGAACCTTTTTTAACAATTTAGCTTTTTAGGTGGACGCGAAAATAAGAAGACTTCATGTTGTCCCCGAACTGCAGTAGGAATATAGATTCAAAAAACCGGTACAGGACTTTATTGTACCCGCTTTTCAAACTTATACATCACCATAAAAGCATCTTTAAATCCTTTTTTTCGAATGAATGCGAGGTCATTCATACATTTCTCCCTGGAAAAATAATTACCGATCACATAGCGGTTGATACCAGTTTCACTTCTGTCATTTTTAACTTCCTGAAAGGATGAGAACTGCGGGCTTTTCAAATCCAGTGGCTTTGATGAAGCTGCAATCTGAATGCGGTAAATAATCTTTGACTCGCTGGCAGTCTGTTCTGGGTCCGGAATGTAGGTTCCGGAGGTATTAGCGGGCAACGAAGACTCCGCGCCTGAACCGGTGTTCTCATGGGGAAATTCAGTATTTTTAATATTGCTATTGTTGCTGTCATTCCCTTTTTCGCCTCCCGGATCGCTGTGAACAACAGCCGGAATTATGCTGCCATCCTCTGCCTGCGGGTTAACACCTGTCAATTTCCTTTGACCTTCCGTAATTCCTTCCGTTTCATTCTTATAATTTGTTATGGAATTCAGAACAGCCTGTGCAATTTCATTTTGTCCGCTTTCAGAATTCAAATACTTTTCCTCATTTCGGTTAGTCAGGAAGCCGGTTTCAATAAGGATGGATGGCATCGTGGTTCTCCATAAAACAAGAAAGCCGGCCTGCTTTACCCCGCGGCTTATTCTCCCATCATCCTTAAACTGAGCTTCCACTTTTGAAGCAAGAGCAATACTCTGGTTAAGGTGTGCATTCTGGTTCATTGACAAAATGATATAACCCATGGGAGAATTTGGATCGAAGCCTTCATAGTGTTGCTGATAGTCATTCTCCAGCAATACCACATCATTCTCACGCTTTGAAACTTCAAGGTTTCCATCTGATTTTTTCAAACCCATCAGCCATGTTTCTGTTCCAAAGGCATCGTGCGATTTACTGGCGTTGCAATGGATGGAAATGAAAAGGTCCGCATCATTTCGATTGGCGATATCAGCACGTTCGTACAATTCGATAAACTCATCGGTGCTCCGGGTATAAATCACTTTTATGTAAGGATAAGTTTGTTTAATCAGTGCCCCTACTTTGAGCACTATGTCCAGAGTTACATCCTTCTCATTAGAGAATGCTCCGCGGCATCCTGTATCATGACCTCCATGACCCGCATCAAGTACCACCGTTTTCATCCTGTAGCCATAAGTGGACTGGGCATTGAGTACAACGCAATCCAGTATCAAGCATAATATCAACAGACCTCTCAAAATCATAATCTTATTCAATCTTCGTTTAAAGCCCTGATGGCTAAGTAACGCAAAAATAGATGCGATATTTTCGCCGGTGCACTTATGCGAGCGATTGCTTTCCTCATCTTAATGTTGATTGTCCTGAATCCGCCATTGTATGCGAATATTTTAAACTCTGAGGAGAAACTTAGCTTTGACTCGGGGGAAACTTCATATTTTAATGAAAATACAGGGGCTAAAAAACGGGTTCCTATTATTTCTTACGAAGAAACTCCCGGAAATAGTCACTTCAATTCCATCAAAACTGCACTATTAAGCAAGGGGATCACCAGGCAAGAATTTTCGTTCAGTGAACAACGTAACCCGTCAGCCCTTCAAATTCCGCCGGATACCATTTACCGGGATACAACAAGGCTCGATTCTGTAGCGAATGACAGTATAAAAGAATCTCCGGAATCTCTCGATGCTCCGGTAAGATATCATGCAGATGATTCCACGTGGATGGATATGGCGAATCAGAAAGTTTATCTGATCGGGAATGCAAAAGTAGAATACAAGGACATTACGCTCACTGCAGATTCCATCGTATTTGACTGGAGCAATAATTCAGTGATTGCAATTGGAAGAAAAGACTCTGCAGGAAAGGTTAAGGGCACGCCTGTGTTTGCTCAAGGTGAACGCGATTATAAATCTGAGAGAATTGCCTATAATTTTAAAACCAAAAAAGGAAAGATCACAGAAATTACAACCAAGGAAGGTGAAGGCTTTCTCCGCAGTGATGTAGTGAAGCGGTTGCCCAATGAAGTTCTGTTTGGCAAGAATAATATTTACACCACGTGCAGTAAAGAGCACCCTCACTTTTTTATTGCAACGGGCAAGATCAAGGTGATCCCCAATAAGGCGATCATTACCGGACCTGCAAACCTGGTGGTGGCTGATGTTAAAACTCCTCTGTTTGTTCCCTTCGGAATTTTTCCCTTGAGTGACAAAAGAAAATCAGGAATTATTTTTCCTGAGTATGGCGAACGTACTGATCTGGGATTTTATCTGCAGCATGGCGGTTATTATTTCGGCATCAGTGATCACTTTGACCTGGCACTCACGGGCAACATTTATTCAAAAGGAAGCTGGCTGGTGAATGCCTCATCCCGGTTCATCACGCGGTACAAGTTCAATGGCAACCTCAACATTACCTATGCGAACACCAGGAGCTTTGTTTCAGCAGAAAATATATACCTGCCGGGCTCACAGTTTAAAGTGAATGCAAATTTTAACCAGGATGCAAAGGCGAGACCGAACAGGTATTTCGGCGGTTCAGTGGCTTTCGGTACTTCAGGATTTAACCAGCTCTTTGGCTACGCCCCTACTACTTATATTGACAATACTTATTCCTCATCTATTTCTTACCGTCAAACCTTGCCCAATACGCCATTCAACTTCACCATTTCAGCTTCACACCAGCAGAGCACTCTCACGCGCATCGTGAGCCTGCAGCTTCCGGTATTTAATTTCAGCATGAGCCAGTATTATCCTTTTCAGAAAAAGGAACCGGTAGGTAAATCAAAATGGTTTGAGAAGATTGGCTTATCCTATACCATGGATGCGAAGAACCAGATTACATCAGTAGATTCTCTTTTATTTCACCAGAATCCGTTTGATCGTTCGCTCGCAGGTGTAAGGCAAAGCATTCCGGTGAGCGCACCCTTCCAGGTTCTGAAGCATTTTACAGTAAGCCCTTCATTCAGCTATAATGAAACCTGGGCGCTGCAAACAATCAGTAAAAGATGGGATTCCGAAAATATGATCCTGATCAATGACACGATCCGCAAATTTGCGGCAGCCAGAGATTACGCTTTAAGTGCTGGCACCTCTACGCGCATTTACGGCATGGTGCAGTTCAAGCATGGAAAAGTGCAGGCCATCCGCCACGTTTTTAATCCTTCAGTCAGCTATAATTTCCGGCCTGATTTCAGTGACTCCCGATGGGATACCTACAAGACTGTCCAGATTGATTCAGCCGGAACATTACAGCGTTATTCAATCTTTGAAGGAGGGATTTTTCCTGGTCCTCCGGCCGGTAAATTCAGTGGCATATCTGTTTCACTGAATAATAATCTGGAGGCCAAGCTCCTTTCGAAGAAGGATACCATTACCGGCAGTAAAAAAATCAAGCTTCTCGATGCGCTAAACCTTTCAGGAAGTTACAATTTTGCCGTTGATACGCTGCGGATGTCAACAATAAATGCAAATGGAAGAACCACTCTTTTTGAAAAGATAAATCTCAATTTCGGAGCAGTCTATGATCCATACATCGCCGATTCACTGGGAAGGCGGCAGAATACTTTTGTGTGGGACGCTCAGCATAAGATCGCACGGCTCACGAGTGCTAATATCGGCCTGGATGCGAGGTTCGAATCGCCCAAGCATGAGGATAAATCAAAGCTTACGCCGGCACAGGCAGATTATCTTCTTTTTTCAGGAAACAGCTATGCGGATTTCAGTATTCCATGGAGCTTCAGTACAGGATATAGCCTGTTCATCAGCAGGGTAAGAAGCACTGCAGGAACTGATTCTACGGCGTTTTCGCAAACGCTGACCTTCAGCGGATCATTCAACCTTACCCAAAACTGGCGTATTACCGGACAGACCTCTTTTGACTTTGTGCAGCAGGAGTTTCCAAGTGCCTTCCTGGAGATTTACCGTGACCTCCATTGCTGGGAGCTTAGCATGCAATGGATTCCCTTCGGCATCCGGCAGAGTTACACCTTCACCCTCCGTGTGAAAGCATCCGTATTGCAGGATCTAAAGCTGCACAAGCAGCAGGGATGGAATGAATATTAATTCGACTGTTTATGCCGCAGCAACAATTAATAATATTTGAAAACCGAATGAGATTACTTAACCAGCTTCATCTCGTTCAAAAGGTAACCTGCACCGGCATACTGATCAATAATGAACAGCATATAGCGCACATCAAGCGTAATGTTGCGGCAGAGTGAGGAATCATAATAAAGATCACTCATGGTTCCTTCCCAGCAACGGTCGAAGTTGGTTCCAATTAAATTCCCGGATGCATCGAGCACGGGACTTCCGCTGTTACCACCGGTGGTATGGGACGAAGTAATGAAACAGGTGTGCAGCGTGCCATCGCTGTCAGTATAATTGCCATAATCTTTTTGCTCAAACAATTCGATTAAATTTTCTGGTGTGTCATAGTATTCATCCCCGGGTATGTATTTCTGTTCAATGCCATCGCTCGTAGTAAAATAACTCAATTTTACCCCATCCTTCGGATTGTATCCTGTTACTTTTCCGTAAGCAAGTCTTAATGAAAGATTTGCGTCCGGATAAAACCTCTTTCCAGGAAAAACCTCCATCTGTGCTTTCATATATTCCCGCTGAAGAAGATTGATATGATTACTCCATTTTTGAAACCCGGGAATGATGAAGTGGCTGGCATACTGGTCAATGTCATTTCCAAAAACATAGATTTCATCCCGGAATAATTTCCTTTCACTTCCTTTCTTAAAATCATCCAGAAATTTAAATAGTCGTTGCCGGTCATCGAGAAAGCTATGATCGAGCATGTGTGTAACAAAGTGTTCCTCTGTAATTTTCTGCCGGGTAAAGGTTGCCTTAAGGGAAGTAGGCATTTGTGAAACACCAATGCTGGCAATGGATAATCTAAACATCTCGGCAGTAATTTTTCGATCTGACTGAGCATCATAATTCCTAAAAAAAATCTCGAGCTGCTTTTTTATTTTCTGAGCATGCCGGTGAAGGGTTTCAGGGCCTGCCGTATCCGCCATTGCTGCTTCTGCAAGCGGGCGGATTGCTGTTGCAACAATGAAAATTTCAGGTGCCTTTAATGCCTCAGTGTAATAATCAAAGAGCTCTTGCCACCTGCGAAGGCTATCATATCCGGTTTTCAATTCAGGAAGAAGATGTGCATATTTTTTTTCCCAGGCCGGATCATTTTCAATACGATGCTTGAAAGTATCTTCTTCCATTTGTTTCTTATTTACTGCATCCACTCGCTGCAACCCAAGAATTTCTCCCTGCCACTTTTTCCAGCTGTTGCTTAAGCCATAATATTTTGATGAGTAATGAAGTCGCATGGTGTCATTTTCCTGCATGGCCTTCCACCAGATCTTTAATCTTGCATCACGAATAAGAACGCGCTCGGGATCTGCAATGCTTTGAGTCAGATCAACTGCATAAGAAGGAAGATACTCTGTCGTTCTACCCGGAAATCCATATACCATGGCAAAATCATTTTCCTTCACCCCTTTTGTTGAAATCGGAAAAAAATGCCGGGGCTTGTACGGGATATTACCTGCGGAAAAATCAGACGGATTATTGCTTGAGTCTGCATAAATCCTGAACAGGCTAAAATCCGCATTGTGCCGCGGCCAGATCCAGTTATCTGCATCCCCTCCAAAATCACCAATAGACTGTGGCGGTGCACCCGTCAGCCGGATATCACGAAAGGTCTGCGACACAATCAGGATGTATTGATTGCCATAGTAAAATGAACGCACCACAGCATTAAAATAACCATCTCCGGTGATTTTGCCTGTAATTCCAAGGCTGTTTGCATCAACGATGGTCTGGCGCTGCGATTCTGTCATGCCATCTTCAATTCCTTTCAGCACAAGCGGTGTTACATCATCCATGCGGACAATAAACGTGACTGTTAAGCCGGGACAATGATACTCTTCACTCTTTTTCATTGCCCAGTATCCATTCTTCATATAGTCCTTTTCAATCGAGCTATGTGACTGCACCTGACTTCTCCCGCAATGATAATTGGTGATCAAAAGGCCCTGCTCAGAAATCAATTCGCCGGTGCAGCCACCTCCGAAAAGGATCACGCCATCTTTTAATGAGGAGTTGTTTGTGCTGTAAATGTCTTCTGCAGTCAATTTCAATCCTTCATTCCGCATGTCATGAAAAACAGTTTCATTCAACAGCATCGGAAGCCACATGCCCTCATCAGACCGCGCCGTAAATGAAGCAAAACATAAAATAAAAAAAGAAACACTACAAACTACTCGATTCATAATTAAGCGGGTTTTAAAACCCAAAAATAAATTTTGTGAATCTGTAACTTTTCAAATCACTGATGCGACACACAGAAAATATTAAAGGGATGAGTGGAAAATTCATACCCACTCATCCCTTTACTTTAATTCCTCTGCAGAACAAGCGTGCAGGGTTTGGTTCAACTTGTCCGGCTGAATATCCGGTTACGGAAGACAGCCGGAAATGCCTCCTGCCGCATTATCTTTCTAATGGTATGCTCACCGATGATTTAATCTCCAAGGATTATGATAAGCGCATAAATTAAGCCCGGTAAATAAAATAAGAGGGTGAGCAAAAGATCCAGCCAGAAATGGCCGGTGATGCCTTCTTCATATAACGCCACTGCTAACGGGGGAAGAAAGATGGCAACGATCACATACAGCAAATCATTTGCTGGTGATAATGAAACCTTGTGCTTTTGCTCAGTTGTTGAGAGATCAGAATGTTGAATTTGTTTCTCACTTTGCGAGGCTTTTTCTAATTTCAATTTCACCTTTTCTATTTTCTTATCCAGCTTATTTGCCTGCTTTTCATTTAGCTCAAGTGATGAAATTGCCTGGTGTAATTTTTCTGCCTGCAGAAGCCGGAGATCAGGAGTGGTTTCACCGGTATTAGCAGACACCTGATTGGTATTTGACGAAACTATCCGGGTTAGCTCCTCTGAGGGAGAAGTTTGATTTTTGACAACATCAGTGTTTGGCTTGTAATGACCTACGAGATCAGGGTGATACTGCCTTGAACAGGACGAGAGCAAAATGGCAATGCAGGAAACGCATGCAATGAGTTGAAGTTTTTTCATCTGTTGGTTTTTTTTTAGTTAAGAATAAATTAGTGAAGCTTCTGGTTTTGAATCAAAACTAAAGCCATCGCCAAAGAAAGGTAATATTTTCAATACCGCCTGAAATATGATGAATCCCCATTTGATGGCTTTATCTGAATCCTTAATTTCGCAGCAATTTTTTAAATGACACGCGAAATACAAAATGGAATCATCGCAGGAGGAATTATGGCAGCGTGGATGACCTGGCTTTTTCTTATGAAGCAGGAAACTGCCGGATTAGGCTTGTTAGATCCATACGTGTGCATCATTATTCCCGCCGTATTCATCTATATCACCATCCTTCACAAGCGTGATAAGGATTTGAATGGCAGTCTTTCATTAAAAGAAGGCTTCCTTGCAGGAATTGTTACTGCGTTCATGGCAGGCTTAATGATTGGCGCCTTTAAAATGATTTACGTTAAGTATATCAATCCGGGTATTATTGAAGATGTGGTAAAGCAGGCGCAATCCTTTTATCGCACTGCGGGCGGCACCGCTGAACAAATGAAAAATGCTGAAGACAGCGCCCGTGCGATGTATTCACCTTTTGGTCAATTTACCTATGGAATCGGTATAACGATGCTGCTTGGGGGTTTAATATCACTGTTATGTTCCGCAATCATGCATAGGAAAAAAGCAGTCAGCACTATCTAACCATTCAACCAAGCAGCCGGTCCGGTTTTCTGTAATTATTTAAAATGATTAAACCTACCATACCCTCCGGAACACGTGACTTTTCACCGGAAGAAGTTTATAAGCGGCAATATATTTTCAGCACAGTTCGAAGCGTGTTTGAGAAGTACGGCTACCAGCCGATTGAAACGCCGACGATGGAAACCCTTTCCACGCTGGAAGGAAAATATGGGGAAGAAGGGGACCGGTTGCTTTACAGGGTTTTGAACTCGGGAGATTTTCTCAAAGAAGTTGACAAACCAAAACTTGAAACTCGAAACTCGAAGCTTCTATTATCTGAAATCTCAGAGAAAGGTCTCCGTTATGATCTCACTGTTCCCTTTGCGCGATACGTGGTGATGCACCAAAATGAAATCACCTTTCCATTCAAGCGCTACCAGATGCAGCCTGTGTTCAGAGCGGATCGCCCTCAGCGGGGACGGTACCGTGAATTCTTTCAGTGCGATGCGGATGTGGTGGGAAGTGATTCATTGCTGAATGAAATGGAACTCATCCGGATTTACGATGAAGTTTTTACAGCCTTGAAATTGAATGTGACCATCAAGGTTAATAACAGAAAAGTGCTGGCGGGAATGGCGGAATCAAGCAATGCAATAGAAAAATTAATTGACATCACCATTGCGATTGACAAGCTTGATATAATCGGGATTCAGGGTGTGCGCCAGGTACTCACTGAAAAAGGAATCTCAGAAAGTCAGTTGCAGATCATTGAGAGATTTTTCGGCTTGCAGGGAAAATTTAATGATAAGCTTTCATCTGCTAAAAAATTGCTTTCTTCATCTGAAACAGGAATGAAAGGAATTTTTGAGCTTGAAAAAGTTGATGAATATCTCGCTATGAGTGGTGCCACAAAAAATCCTGTTGAAGTTGATTTCACGCTTGCGCGCGGATTGAATTATTACACCGGCGCCATCATTGAAGTGAAACCAAATGATGTAAGTATGGGCAGCCTCGGCGGCGGTGGTCGCTACGATGATCTCACGGGCATGTTCGGCTTGAAGGGAGTTTCAGGAGTTGGAATTTCCTTCGGTGCCGATCGCATTTACGATGTGATGGAAGAACTGAAATTATTTCCTGCAAGCGCTGCTAAAGGAACACAGGTCTTGTTCTGTTACTTTGATGAGGCTTTTCAAAACTATTGCCTGCCGCTTGTAAAGCAAGTTCGCGATGCAGGTGTGGCAGCAGAGATCTATCCTTCACCTGAGAAAATGAAAAAGCAGTTGAAATATGCCAACGATAAAAAAATTCCTTTCGTGGCGGTAGTGGGAGCTCATGAAATGCAGAGCGGAAAGCTTGCTTTTAAAGACATGGAGAGCGGCGAGCAAACAGGATTGACCATTGATGAGATTATTCAGCGGATAAGGTAATCACCAGCGGTATACGATCCCATCTTGCACGCAAACATACAGATTGGTGCTTCCAGCCAGCGTGTGATAGTACCCAAAAGGGGGAATGAGCCCATAACCATCAGTATCATACTGCAAGCTCCACGTTTCACCGCCATTGCTCATAGCCTGAAGTTTTATTTTTTTTATCAATGGTCAACGGTTATTTTCTTAGTGAATACTGTTCCGGCCGTTTTCAATTGCAACAGGTAAAGGCCAGCTGGTAGCTCTGCAGTATTAAAAATAAAGGTTTGTTGTCCGGGCTGTAAAGTTTGATTTACCATCTCCATGATGTTTTTACCGCTCAGATCGGTTATTT
>JBDSEA010000131.1:0-4737 GCA_039920305.1 Chitinophagales bacterium | reverse complement strand
AATCATGATATCGCCAAAAGACAGATGAGTGGCTTTGGCGGCATGATTTCTTTTACGCTGAAAGGTGACAGGATCGAAGATGCTTTAAAAGTGTTATCCGGAACCAGACTCTTTTCACTGGCAGAATCACTCGGCGGCGTTGAATCGCTCATCGGCCATCCCGCCTCCATGACCCATGCCTCAATACCTAAAGTAGATCGTGAGCAGCGCGGACTGCTTGATTCCCTTATCAGGCTGAGCGTAGGAATTGAGGATGTGGATGATTTGATTGAAGACCTGGGGCAAGCGATCGGGTGAAGCAGTTAACTTCTTTACAAATAATGAGCGTCAATCTTCAGGAAATTCACGCAAAGGCAGGAATTTGTATTTACCTTTCCTGTCATATTAATGTTTAAGTATTGAGCCAAAAACATCCTGGATAACACTATTGGCAGTACCCGCAGGATCCTTCCTGATCTTAGCTTCCTCACCTGCCAGTGTAACAAATAAACCATCAAGGGCTTTCTGAGTAACAAATCCGGTTAAATCAGGGTTGACCTTATTTACAAAAGGGATTTTGTTATAGTTTGAAAATACATCTGTCCAATACTTGGTCGCATCCGTTTTATTGAGAGCTGCCTGAATAACAGGCTTGAACCTGGAAGTAAGCTGTGATGTAGTTGTCCTCTTTAGATACTGAGTGGCAGCATCAGCAGGACCGGTGAGAATACTTGCTGCGTCACTGAAGGACATACTCTTTACTGCATCAATAAAAATGGGTGCTGCATCCCTGGAAGCTTGCTCTGCTGCACGGTTCATGCTTAAAATTGCGTTGTCAACCATCTGGCCCATTCCAAGTGCACGAAGTTTTGTTTCTACATCTTTCGCTTCCGGCGGCATAAGAATTTTAACCGCAAGGTTTTTAAAAAACCCATCAGTGATTGAAAGCTTATCAGAGCTTTTTTGTGCACCCAGGGTCAATGCCTCTTTTAAACCTGAAATGATCTTATCGGTGCTTAATCCCGGGATTTGGCTCTGAGTGGCTGACCCTGTTGTTGAAGGAGATGCGGTAGTTCCGGAACTCTGTGATGAAAGTCCACCCTTTTTTGATCCGGCAGAAGATGTGGGGGAGGGAGAAGTGGTAGCAGGGGTATTGGTTTTTGTACCTGACTGAGTTTGAGATAGCTGCGCACAGGAACTTAGGGTAACTGAAGCAAGGATCAAAAGGGCTGAAGTGATGCGGATCATTTTGAAAGTTTAAGGAGCAATTTAGCAAAATCATGCCAGTTGGATTTGTCTCCAAAAACGGATCTACGATTACAGATCATTAAGCGGGTATTTTTGCATTAAATGAATGAGGAAATTCAAAAAGAAAATGCTAAATTATTTGCAACAATCATAACCATTGGTGATGAGCTATTAATCGGGCAGGTGATTGATACTAATTCTGCATTTATAGGTCAGGAACTGAGTAAGGCAGGGTTTACGGTTCGGAAAAGAATCGCAGTAGGTGATGATAAACAGGAAATTATTGCTGCCCTTGAAGATGCCAGGCTAAACAGTGATTTGATCCTCATCACAGGAGGTCTTGGCCCTACCAGCGATGACATTACCAAGCAAACACTCAGCGAATATTTTGGAAGCAGGCTGGTAATGAATGAGGAAATTTTGTCAATGGTTAAAGACATATTTCATAAACTTAATAGACCGATGCCTACCGTAAACACCATGCAGGCAGAGGTGCCTGATAACTGTATCCCTTTAAAAAATTATTTTGGAACTGCTCCGGGTTTGTGGTTTCAGCAGGAGAATAAAGTTTTCATTGCCATGCCTGGTGTGCCTTTTGAAATGAAACCGATGCTTACGGATTCCGTGATTCCGATGATCAGGAAAAGTTTCGTAACTCCCTTTATAATTCACCGGACGATCCATACACAGGGCATCGGTGAGAGTACGCTTGCAGAATTGATCTCTGACATCGAATATTCATTTCCTGAAAACTTCAAGCTTGCTTACCTGCCCCATTATTCTATGGTTAGGCTCCGGATTTCTGCCACAGGAACAGAGGAATCCGGGATAAAGAAAAAAATTGCTGAAATTGAAGATGGCATTCGCGGGCGTATTGGAGAATTCATATTCGGATATGATGATACTTCTCTCGAAAAAGAAATAGGAAAGCTCCTAAACTCACAAAAAAAAACTGTTTCTACTGCTGAAAGCTGCACGGGCGGACTGGTGGCTCACAAATTAACATTGGTGCCGGGCGCCTCAGCATATTTTTCAGGAAGTGTGGTGAGCTATTCATATGAATTAAAACAGTCCCTGCTTGGAGTAAAAGAGGAAACTCTTTTGAAATATGGAGCAGTGAGCGAAGAAACAGTCCGTGAAATGCTGAGAGGTGTTATTGCCAAAACACAAAGTCATTATGGCCTTTCAATTTCGGGAATTGCAGGACCCGGTGGCGGAACACCTGATAAGCCGGTAGGAACCGTTTGGATTGCGGCAGGTAGTACTGAAAGAATAATTGTAAAAAGATTTCTGTTCACACGAACAAGAGAAATCATTATGGAGTACACGGCCATTACTGCACTGGGGATGTTGTGGAGGTTATTAAAGAGTGAACGCTGAACACCATTGATACATGGATATGAATTAAACTGCCGCGGGTGCATTAACTGCTTAACCTGTGAACACAAAAAGCTAAACTGATTAACTTTAACCGCGCTTAAAAACCAAATTTCAAGATGCCGGAAGTTGAATTGATCATGCCCAAAATGGGAGAAAGCATTATGGAGGCAACCATTTTAAAATGGCTGAAGAAGGAAGGTGATTCTGTAGCGCTTGACGAACCCTTACTCGAAATTGCAACAGATAAGGTTGACAGTGAGGTTCCTTCAACACATGCCGGGGTGCTCACAAAAATGCTGTATAATGTGAATGATGTGGTACCGGTGGGTAAAGCAATTGCTGTAATTCAAACTGATGAAAGCGGATCAGTGAAAACTGCTCCTGCCATTGAGCGCTTAGAGAAAAAAGAAACAACCAAAGCTGCAATATCCATTCAGCAGCCACCCATCAGGCCCGTACCTGAAAAAACCAACTCAGCTGAACCCAGGTTTTATTCGCCTCTTGTGCTCAATATTTCACGCAGTGAGGGAATCTCCATGAGTGAACTGGAATCACTTCCGGGTACAGGCGCTGAAAACAGGGTTACAAAAGGAGATCTTTTGAATTATGTGAGGGGGAAAAAAGAAGGCAGATCCGGTGCTCAGCATCCCATAGAACATCAAAAAGAATCACCTGAGATTGAACATAAAAATGAAGAATACAGCCACAAGGCGCCGACTGATGGGGTAAACGGAAATGTAGAGATCATCGAAATGGACCGCATGCGAAAGCTGATCGCTGATCATATGGTCATGAGCAAGCGTACCTCCGCACATGTTACTTCTTTCGTAGAAGCTGACGTAACAAACCTTGTGATGTGGAGGGGAAAAGTGAAAGACCAGTTTGAAAAGCGTGAGGGCGAAAAAATTACTTTCACCCCGCTGTTTATTGAAGCTGTAGTAAAGGCAATCAAGGATTTTCCGCTCGTAAATGCATCGGTTGAAGGAACGAAAATCATTAGGAAAAAAGACATCAATATCGGAATGGCGGCAGTGCTGCCATCAGGAAATTTAATTGTCCCGGTGATCAGGAATGCTGACACCAAAAACCTGGTCGGTTTAACAAAAGAAGTAAATGATCTCGCCCGGCGTGCCCGCAGCAATCAATTAAAGCCGAATGAAATTGAGGGAGGAACATTTACCATAACCAATGTGGGCACCTTTGGGAATGTAATGGGTACACCCATTATCAATCAACCCCAGGTTGCGATTCTGGCTACAGGATCCATCAAAAAGAAACCTGCAGTGCTCGAAACGTCTGAAGGTGATGTGATAGCGATACGCCACATGATGTTTCTTTCGCTTTCATATGATCACCGGGTAGTTGACGGGGCACTCGGCGGAAGTTTCCTCCGTAAAATCGCGGATTATCTCGAAGGGTTTGACGGCAAAAGGGAATTTTAATCCAATAGTTTGTTCCTTCTTTTCAATTTAATTTTTCAATACTCACCTCTAACCTACATGAATCAGCTTTATCTTCCTGTCACAGAAATTCATTCTCTCATGAGGTGGATCATTCTGGGATTTGCCCTCATCACCCTGATTCTTTTTTATTCCGGATGGATCAGGAAGAAAAAATTCACTACGTCAGATAACCGCGCAAGCCTGATTTATATGATTGCCTGTGATATTCAACTGCTCGCAGGGCTTGCACTTTATTTTTTTATTTCCCCGGTAACTCATGGGTTTTTCCAGTCCGGCAGCGGTGCACTTGAAGATGCAGGCATCAGATTTTATTCCTTGGAGCACCCTGTGCTGATGCTGCTTGGTATTGCTGCAGCTCACATTGGAAGGATAGCTTCAAAAAAAGCCACCGATGACCAGGTGAAGTTTAAACGCGGCGCTATCTGGTTTACCATATCCATCATTTTAATTTTAGTAAGGATGCCGTGGTGATTAATTAAATTACGGCAGTGATAAATTTTACCTGCTATATTCACGGAAATGAAGGCAATGCAACGCTCTCAAATCCTGCTTTTTGTTTTTTCCGTTCTACTCCTTTGCATCCTGATCATAACTGTAATATTTCATAACCGGAAAATGAATGATGTACTGATTCAGCTCGACAGTGCTGTAAAGCATACTGACACCG
>JBDSEA010000130.1:0-8366 GCA_039920305.1 Chitinophagales bacterium | reverse complement strand
AAATCAATCTTTCGGCTCATACTAAAATTGACCCGATGACAACTTCTAAAGTTTTGCGGACTTTACAAACCAAAGGACTTTTGCAAAGAAAAGAACATCACACCGATACAAGGGCAAAAACAGTTGCACTCACAGACAGCATTGTATGAATTTCCTCAACTGCATTCTTACAACAGGGAAACGATTAAGATAAAATAGCTCCTGTTAAGAATTTTTTACCAGGGAATCAATCTTATCTAAATATTCATTCATGATTTTCTTTTCATTTTCCTCCAATTCATCCGGGCAGCCATTAATGCATGCCTCTAATTTACTCCTGCAGGCAGAGGGACAGTCAGGATCTCCTGAAGCTTTACAGCCTTCGAGGCATACTTCATACGATTGTTTACATTCTATTACACATTGACCATGGGATGAAAGCTTGGAGATCATTTCATCAAATAGCAAATCAATCTGTCTTTTTAAATTTAAATTCTCCATTGTAAATATTCAGGGTTTAGTGGTCGTAAATTTAAAAACTTTTGCTACATACCTTTTCATTTTAATTTATCCGATAAAAATCTCATTCTCATAATCCTGCAAAACATTCTTCACGAATTTTCAAGTGTCTGGCAGGCCTGGTATAAAAAATTTTATGATGATCACCGCGGACTAAATTACCGTAACTGTAATGATGCAAAACTGATTATTTTACTTCCTCTCCATGTGCGGGTGAGTGTGCAATCCATACTGCCAGCCCAATCAACAATACCTGAACTGCAAGCCTGAGCAACAACAGCCAGTCCGGATACTGAGGAAACAATCCCGATGTGTACATATAAATATTTGCAGGAAAAACGGCAAGCAATAATACAATCCATCCGATGGCAGCATAACGGCGTGTTTTTTCAAAAAGGAATCCCAGTCCAAAAAATATTTCAAAAGCCCCACTGAGGTAAACTGCGGCTTCAGGAAAAGGAATAAACGGAGGGACAATTTTCTCAAAATTCATTTCCTTCAAAAAGTGGTTGATTCCAATGGCTATTAAAATAATCCCTGTGAAGTAGCTGCATATTCGTTTGATGATCTACATCCGGTTAAAGAAATTAATTGAGCTGCTAATAAGAAAGGCGGCCTCTCAGCCGCCTCTCACTCTTACGCTTCAGGACTTATGCGTCACTCAATTTTAACAAGCTTTTTCATGGTTTGAGTGTTACCTGAAACGAATTTCAGAAAATAAATTCCCTGTGGAATATCTGCAATGCTTAATTGGGAAGCGTATTCACCCTTTGGCTGGTATCCTTCATTAAAAGATTTAACCAGTTTACCTGCAGCATCCAGAATACTGATCTTTAAATCACCTGCCTGAAGAATTGAGGTGATTTCTATTTGATCAGCTGCCGGATTAGGATACAGGCTCAATGGCAAAGCTTCATTCATGGGAATATCAGTGCCCGTTGCCTCATCACCCAGAATAATATCTTCATCACCAGTCTCATAATCCAGGAAGGAAAAGAACACCACCATCATTTCATCCAGTGTGCTTTCGCCGAGAGAAACATCCACCGGGGGATCACTTGGATTGTTAGGGTTATTAGTAGTGTTATCATAGGTTGCTTCTGCTCTTAGAGTATAGCCTGCGCCGGAGTTCCATTGTATCAGGTTGTGAAATTCATAACCGAGCTGCCAGTCAAAATTCCATTCAGGGATGCACAGCAGGCGGGTGGTATCAGCATTGTCAGGTGAGGTCATGTACACATCCCAGCTTTTGCCGATCAGGTGGCAATGTGGTGAAACAGAAAGCAGGGAATAATTTCCGCCATACATGAACTCCAGTGATTTTTCCGTAAAGGTTTTAACGGTGTTTGCCGGAATGTGAAGTGAGGAATTGATGGAAGGCCAGTAATGAAACAATACCGGCTCCACTCTTACCAGCCGGGGATTCGGATCGGTACTATATTTAAAATTCACTTTGGTGGAATCAAATTCACCCGCATTTCCGGGTGCGTAATGCACCTCTACCACAAAGTCAGCATCTGCCGGTACGGCATATGCCATGTTCACGGGCAGCTTTTCTGCCTGGGCTCCCGGTGCCCATCCCCCGATCATGATGCAGCTTTCGCTCGGAGTATTGGCACCATTGGTTGAAAATCCTGCGAGTGTATCAAGCATATCCTGGTTGTAGGATGCTGAAGTAGGATCATAGTACACGAGCACATGATGGACGATGGCGTTATTACCCGGAATCACTTCCATCTGGTTGATGTAATTCGTGGTATTGTAACCCGAAGGAATTACAAACGTTCTGTATTCATCCCCTGCAAGCTGCACTGAATAAAGCGGAAGGTGAAGTGTTTCATCAATCGCATCCAGTACTGAATTTGAATTGAATACCGGTGGCAGCGGCGCTGTTGCCAGATCACCTGAAGGGGTACCGCCATTCACCCAGTCGTTGACGGCATTGATCTCATCATCATTCAAGCTTCGATCCTCTGACATAGGGTAGCTGCAGTCATTATCCGCGGGCCAGGGTGGCATTTTCTTGGAAGTAACATTTGATTGAATGCTGAATGCATTGGTTACCGCATCATCATAAGACATTAATGCAATGGGACCGATGCCACCCTCATGGTGACAGGAGGAACAATGATCATAAACAATGGAAGCAATTTCCGAGCTCCATTCAGGTGTCTGCGCATGGGTGTGTGGAAAGAAAGTAAAAACAAAAAAGGTAATGAGGAGGGGCAGTGTTTTTTTCATGAATCAGATTTCGATTCAAAAATAACATTTTCATTTTTCGTAATAGCTTGCCTGACTTTTTAAAGTGGAAATGCCCGTATCGGTTTTCATGTCCTGTTTTAATTCTTTTCAAGAGTGTAAAACGAGGTGCATCAGACAAAACTAACTGCACAAGCACAATCACCCTATAGCTATTGGTTAACTAAATCATAAAAAAATATATTTGGTAACTTCCATGATAAACCTACATTTGAAGTCGTCTAACAAATTACTTCTACTAAAATCAACCAAATGAAAAGAACATTACTACTGCTTGCCATCATCAGCATGATGGCATCCTCAGCATGGTCACAGCGTATCTGTGGTACCATGGAACATCTCCAGATGCAGCTTCAGGATGATCCTGCCCTTGCCCAGCGCATGCAGGACCTGGAAACTTTTACCCAAAATTATATTACAAGCCACCCTGCAGGTGAACGTGTGGTAATCACAATTCCTGTAGTAGTTCACGTAGTTTACAATACTACTGCTCAAAATATCTCTGATGCGCAGGTACAGGCGCAAATCTCCCAATTGAATGCTGATTTTGCCCGCCTGAATTCCGATGCAGGTAACACCCCTTCAGCCTTTACTTCGGCGGCAGCAAATTGTGAGGTGCAGTTTTGCCTTGCCCAGCGTGATCCGAATGGTAGTGCTACCACGGGCATTATTCGCAAATCAACTTCTACCACTTCATTCTCCTCTAACGATAATATAAAGCGCACCGCCAACGGTGGTGACGATGCATGGGATCGTAATACATATCTTAACCTCTGGACCGGTAATCTCAGCGGTGGTTTACTCGGTTATGCACAATTTCCGGGGGGCGCTGCATCAACGGATGGTGTGGTGGTGCTGTATTCTTCTGTGGGAAGCCTTGCATCTCCCGGTACTGCATCTCCATATCATTATGGCAGAACATCAACTCATGAGGTCGGTCACTGGCTGAACCTGTACCATATCTGGGGTGATGATGGCAACGGATGCAACGGCTCAGATAATTGCGGTGACACTCCGAACCAGGCTGGAGAGAATTATGGCTGTCCCGCCTTTCCGCACACCGATGGATGTACCTCCGGTAACGGCGTAATGTTTATGAACTACATGGATTATACTGATGATGGTTGTATGAACATGTTCACCAATGATCAGAAAGGACGCATGCAGGCCCTCTTTACTTCAGGAGCAACCCGCTATTCACTTGTAAGCTCGCAGGGATGCGTGGCTCCCGGGGGTGGTACCTGCTCTACTCCGGGTTCATTGAGTGCCACCTCAATCACCAGTTCTTCTGCTACATTAAACTGGGGCGCAGTGAGCGGTTCCACAAGCTATAATGTTCATTACCGTGTGGTGGGTAATGCCACATGGACAACAACTACTTCCACTACAACTTCTAAGGGCATTTCATCACTTTCGGCAAGCACACAGTATGAATTCCAGGTGCAGGCAGTTTGCTCAGGGGGCAGTTCCGCCTATTCCGGTTCAGTGAATTTTACCACTTCATCTTCCGGCGGAGTAACATATTGCACCTCCAAAGGCAACAGCCAGGCTTATGAATATGTTGATTATGTTTCTCTTAGCAACCTGTCAAGAACCTCCGGGGCAGATGGTGGTTATTATAATGGTACCGCATTATCCGCTTCTGTAACCACCGGTTCAGCTTATACCCTTACCGCTAGTGCAGGTTTTACAGGAACCACTTATGCAGAAAAGTGGGCTGTATTCTGCGACTGGAATGCTGATGGTGATTTTGCCGATGCAAGTGAAACAGCAGCAACATTCTCTTCAACAGGATCGGGTAATAATACTGTAACCATTACCATTCCCTCAACTGCTACAGTAGGCAATACAAGAATGAGAGTAAGCATGAAATATGGAACGACTCCGACATCGTGTGAAACATTTGCCGAAGGGGAAGTAGAGGATTATACTCTGAGTATCTCTTCGGGTGGCGGTGGCACCTGCTCCAATACCCCGGAACCTAATAATACCAAGGGAACAGCTGCGGCGATAGCTGTAGACGTCGACCTGTTATCCCAGATCACACCTGCGACAGACCAGGACTGGTATTCATTTGCCAATACAAGTAACAGTAAAAACATCAAGGTTACCCTTGGCACGTTGCCGGGTGATTATGATATCAAGCTGTATAATCCGAGCGGAACCAATGTGGTCACATCTCAAAACGGTGGAACAAGCAGTGAAACCATGATCTACAATACGAGCACTGTGGGCACCTATAAGATCAAGGTTTACAGCTATAATAATCTTGCTTCAAGTTCTACCCTGTGCTATACCCTGCATGTGTATACCGGCGCAAATCCATTCCGTCTTGCAGAGGGTGAGCAGGATGCGTCTTCATCAGGCAAATCCGAGATAAGCGTATTTCCCAATCCCGGGTTTGATAATGTCACGGTTCAGTTCAGCAGCGAGGCTAAAGAAGATGCAGTGTTGAATGTATATAATCTCGTTGGTCAAAAGATGTTTTCCACCTCATTGCTCGCATTGGAAGGGATCAATGCCTTCAACCTGGATGTAAATAATTATAGTAAAGGAAATTACATTGTTGAAGTAATCAATGAAAATGGGATTTTGAGAAGTCAGTTTGTTGTAATGAAGTAGATTTTGATTTTGAAAAAAGCTGTTTTCCTCCTGGAAGGCAGCTTTTTTTATTTTTAATAAATTCCAAGCCAAATTATTACACGTTTAAAAACTATATCCTATTAAAAAATATTCGGTTGTCAGTGTGGTACTCAGATCGCTGTAAACTGACCATCCATTCGATCTTTCGAGTCTAAATTCTGCATTGAGGTGATGGAAATTGATTCCGGCACCTATAGCAAGTCCCTGCTCATAGCTGCGGTAAGCACTTACAATGGTCGCACCGCCGGGATCCGGCAATTGCTTTCCATCGAAGGTCAGTATGAAATTGTTCATCATTCCCAGCCCGAAATAGGGTTGGATATTATCCTTAACAAACTGGTAGCGAAGCATGGTTGCAACTTTTGCATAAGTAACATCCAATGTGTAATTGCTGTTGATGCTGGCGTTTTCCCCCTTCAAATCAAAATGCCGCGCAGATATTTCGTTATACAATGACCATTGCTTCTGGCGTGGCAATATCCAGTTGATTCCCACCCCTAACTGATACCCGATGTTATGTTCAAAATTGATTCCCTGCCATTGCGTTATTTGTGAGCTTGTGATTTTGGCTCCGGTAACATTTATTCCTCCAGCCAGGGTTAAATTAACCTTGCCTTCTTCTTTCAATTCCTTGTAAATGATACGGGCATCCTTGCAGCGGTTATATTCTTCAAATAATTTAAGAAGGTCATTTTTATTATATTGAAGGGGGCGGGAAAGAATTCCTGAAGCCAGATGCCGGCAATCTGCAAAAGCATTGATTAGCTGACCTTTGTAAAGCTCATTTGCCATAATTGCTTTCCTGGTGATTTGATTTCTGTAATCAGCAACTACAACCTGATCAACGTAATACTTTTTGTAAGCAAGCTCGCTGATTGCTCGGCCATCTTTTTGTATAAACAGGTGAATGCGGTCATTCCGGTCACGGGCATAATACAGGCTCGCCTTGCCCAATATAACAGCACGGATAAACAGGGTATCAATGATGGTATGCATTACGGAATCGTTTAGCAATTCCGATTGATTCAGGGAAGAGGATTCAATGGATCCTGTAAAATGAAAATACCAGTCGCCTTGTTTATAGCGAAACCATTTGACTTGATTTACAACATATGTCCTTGCATTTGTGCCGGAGGCGCTGGAACTGAATTGTACCGACCGGGGTGATTTTCTGCCCGGAATATCATTTAAAAATCCTGAAAGTGTATCTCCATTTATTAATGCAATGCTACCAGCGGAAAATTTTATTTGAGAAGAAACAGGTGCTGCCATCAGGAAAATAATATACAAGAGCCCTCCAAAAACCTTTATTGCCGCGTTACCATTTTCTGAAATCATGCTTTATGATTTGAAAACCAAGATAGCAGAATTTTTCCACTCGTTAGAACGGCTCATTTGCAAATCAACTCTTATCCCACTGTGTTTGCATCTGTTAATTTTTGCACGGTTGAGGAGGAATGATGGATAGCATCACCATATCATGAGATTTCTTCATCCTCATCTAACTTTTTTAAAGTTCGTAACATATCTTCGCCGCCGGTTTCAGGATCATCTATTAAATCCCTTCATGTTTCGCCGAGTTTCTCAGATATGGTTTGTGCCTTTCCTGCTCTTTTTATCAATGGCAAAGTGCACATTCGGCGAAACCGATCCTGCAAAAAGCATCATGACCGCCCAGCCTGATGACAGTATTTCAGAGCATTCAGGTAGTGAGGGTTTTGATGCGGGCGCTATGATTCTCGATCACATCAGTGACAGCCATGAATGGCATTTTTTTACCATTGAAAGAAAGGATGGAACAGAGTTTCATGGCAGCATCTGCCTGCCCGTAATTCTTTTTACGCCTGGTGTTGGGTGGAATGCCTTTTCTTTTCACAATCTTCATCATCCGCAGGTTTATAAAGGCTTTGCACTTGATGAAGAACAGCATATTGTGCGCACCGACGGAAAGAAATTCTACGATTTCTCACTTACCAAGAATGTGATTCAAATGATGATTGCAGTGGCACTCATGCTGCTCATCTTTTTATCCGTGGCCCGCAATTATAAAAAGTATGGCAGTGGTAAGGCACCCCGCGGCTTAACCTCTGTTGTTGAAGTGATAGTGATCTTTATTCGTGATGGAGTTGCAAAGCCAATGCTGGGAGAAAGAGCAAACCGCTACCTGCCATTTTTGCTCACGGTTTTCTTCTTTATCTGGATCAATAATTTGCTTGGATTAATTCCGGGCTCCGCAAACGTTACCGGCAATATTGCTGTAACTGCCACTCTTGCAGGAATTACTTTTATTCTGATGATGGTTGGATCGAGAAAGCATTTCTGGTCCCACATGGTGGCTCCGCCGGGAGTTCCGGTGGCTGTACTGCCAATATTGATTCCTATAGAATTTCTCAGCAACCTTATTGTGAAGCCCGTAGCACTCATGATCCGGCTTTTTGCTAACATGCTCGCAGGTCACCTGATTGTCCTGTCATTCATGGCAATCATATTCATTTTTGCGGGGAAAAGCCTGGGGGCAGGCCTGGGAGCTTCAGTTTTCTCAGTGGCATTTACCATTTTCATTTACATGCTTGAACTTTTAGTTGCTGCCCTGCAGGCATATATCTTTACCATCCTCAGCGCTCTTTTCATAGGAGAAACAGGACACGTGGCTCACCATAAAAATGATCTTCTTTAAAGTTCAAAATGAACTATTTCAATTCAATCTTTCAAATTTTAAACTAAACCATCATGATGCATTTACTTAGTATTCTTTTTTTAGTAGTTGGTGATAACGCCCTCATGGGTGCAGGTATCGGAGCAGGCCTTGCCGCGATTGGCGCTGGTATCGGTGTAGGGCTCATCGGCTCGGGTGCATTGCAGTCCATTGCACGTCAGCCAGAAGCAATGGCAGACATCCGTACCAATATGTTCATCACTGCAGCCCTGGTCGAAGGGGTGGCCTTGTTCGGAATCGTAGTATGTAT
>JBDSEA010000129.1:0-6504 GCA_039920305.1 Chitinophagales bacterium | reverse complement strand
CACACCGGCCAACACCCTAATCAACTATTTAAGAGCTTAATTTTTTCTCCCACCCAAAAAAATGTCAATCATTCGTGATAGAGGATTTACCTCGTCGTCACAAACTTCTTAATCTGGTTGAAATACGCATCCTTATCAGAGCTGAGTGTGGTTTCATTCGTTGCGTTGGGCACCGTGTAAACTTCAAGGTTCTTCGGATGAATCCGCTGTAGCTGCTTTACATCTTCCGGTCCGAACACGTCTGAGTTCTGGCCGGTGATTAAAAGAATTCCCATGAGCTTGCCGGCATTAGGGCCCTGTGTGAGTGCATACTGGGGCTCAATCAGGTTTTTGTCATATGCGAGTGGCAGCTTCACCTCTAGGTTGCGGCGTTCTTTCAGTTCCTTTTTCGCCTGCTCAAGAGAAGTATAGGCCCCGTCGGCAATCACCCTCCTCACCTGTGTGCTGTTGCATGCAAGGCCAAGGGACAAGCCGCCGCCCATTCCAATCCCGTAGAGGTCACAATAGCCGGGACTGTAATTCTTTCTTAAATAATCAAGTACGCCCTGGAGATCCTTTGCGAACTGGGAGTAAATGAAAAAGTCCGGATTGATCCCAAAGCTGTCACTCTTTCCAAAGCCACGGTAATCATAGGTGATCACAATGTAGCCAAGACTAAGAAACTGGCCTACCACCTCGAGGTTGTCACCCATATTTCCATTCCCGTCATCACTGATGATCACATACTTTTTCTGGGGTGAGGCAGGGCTGAATATCCAGGCGTTGAGTTTTAATCCATCAGTAGAAGGAATAGAAACTTCCTTATAGTTCAATCCGTAATCGCTTGGCACCACGGAATATTCCCTTGAAGGATTCAAAGCAAAAACGGAAGAGGTAAAAATAATTAGCACAGAGGCAGACAAAAGTTTATTCATCATGATGATTTTTCGATTTACTCAAAAATATGAAAAGACCATACCATCAAATCAACCCGGAGGGTATTTGGAAAAATATTTATTGACCGCAGGCATTTTTTATGTACGAAGAAGACGGTTCAGAGAAACATCATGGCATAATCCGGTTTTGCGCGTAACTGTACAGTAACTTTGCAAAAATGGAATTGAATGATACCACCCGCCACCAGGGATTGCGAAAACGGTTAGCTGAGTCATTGCGCGGGAAAGGAATTACTGACAGAAATGTATTGAATGCCATCAGCCGCGTGCCCCGTCATCTCTTTGCTTTTGACAGTGCCTTTATTCAGCGTGCCTATGAAGACAATGCATTTCCAATAGGGGAGGGACAAACCATTTCTCAGCCCTTTACGGTGGCCTATCAATCTCAGATGATGGAGGTGGAAAGGGGTGAGAAAATTCTGGAAATCGGTACGGGTTCCGGCTATCAGTCTGCAATCCTTGCAGACATGGGTGCCCGTGTATTTACCATAGAGCGCGTAAAGAAACTTTTTGAAAATGTGAAAACGGTACTCGATTCACTGGGTTACAAATCCATCAAATGCTTTTATGGCGATGGCTTTGAAGGTCTGCCGACTTTTGCTCCATTCGATAAAATTCTTGTGACGGCTGCTGCACCCATGGTGCCTGATAAATTATTACAGCAGCTAAAAGCAGGGGGTACGCTCGTGATCCCGGTTGGAGAGGGTGACCTCCAGGTGATGAAGCGGTATACAAAAATTTCTACTGCGGAGATTAAGGAGGAAGCCTTTGATGCATTCCGGTTTGTGCCGATGCTGAGAGGAAAGAAAAATTGATCATTCTCCTAAAAAGATTCATCAAAAAATATTTAACCCCAGAGGTCGCACGATTTAACAAAGCCCGCAAATGAAATAATTTTCAGATTTAAAACCCTGCTGTTCCGGTGCTTGCTTTGATCCCTGCCTTTGAAAGCTCTTCTCTCAAAATTTTAGCCCGTCCTTCAAATCCCTTTTCACGTTGAAAGAATTTCCATGAGCCGGTACAGGTACGGACTTACATCGAGATTGTGCTTCATTGCATGGGTAAACGGAGTATGTACCACATCCCGGTGCATGACGCCTACCATTACATTTTCCTTTCCGTTTATAAGAGCTTCAACAGCTGCTACGCCTAACCGGCTGGCAAGCACGCGGTCACTGCACGTGGGGCTGCCCCCGCGTTGTATGTGACCTATTACAGCCACCCGTGTATCGTAATTATTGAAGCGCTGTTTTACTTTTTCAGCAAGCTCAAAAGCATTGCCCTCTTCTTCACCCTCTGCAACTACCACGATGCATGAAGTCTTCTGCCGCTTCCATCCGCGGTCGAGAAGCTCAATAAGCTGATCGAGGCTGAATTTGCTTTCAGGAATCAGGATGGCTTCCGCACCGGTTGCAATTCCGCTTCTCATGGCGATGAAGCCCGCATCCCTTCCCATTACCTCGATAAAAAACAAGCGGTTGTGTGCGGCGGCTGTATCACGGATCTTATCAATGGCATCCATGGCAGTGTTGATAGCGGTGTCATAACCGATGGTAAAATCAGTGCCGTACAAATCATTGTCAATGGTGCAGGGGATGCCAATACAGGGGATGGTGGAATGTGAATGAAACTCTGCTGCACCCTTAAACGTGCCATCGCCGCCCAGTGCAATAATGGCATCGATATGGTGCTTTTGTAACTGGTCGAATGCCATATCCATTCCCTGCCCCGTCATGAAGCGCTCGCTGCGGGCCGTTTTCAAAATGGTGCCGCCGCGGTGAATGATGTTACTTACTGAATAAGATTGCATCTCCTCAATCTGCCCGTCAATCAAACCATCATAGCCCCGGTAAATACCGTAAACTTTAAAGCCATGAAAAATGCCAGCCCTAACTACGGCGCGTATCGCCGCATTCATTCCCGGAGCATCGCCGCCGCTGGTAAAAACGCCGATGCTTTTGATATTGCTTGCCATGATAAAAAATTTGCGGGCGAAATTAGGAAATCAGGAACCACCTCTTCATCCGCTGCACATGAAACAAACCGGAGAATTGTATACCGGTCAAATCATCTATTCCTTAACAGTGGTGTAGCGATACTTCGTCCTTACGAGATCAGGGGTTTGATATTCAAGGGTGAGCTCACCGGGAGTGATGCCTTTGAGATTATAGCTGATTGTTTTTTTGGTGGCTGCATCCGTTAGTGAAATGATTTTTGAAGCTTCATTTATTTTCCAGGTTCCGGAAGTACTCTTACCCCGGGTAAGTGATTGGTATCTACCATCGGTGCTGAACAACAGCCAGTCATCCTTCATCATTGAATCCGGGGGATGAACGACACTGAATTCTTCAATACCGGTGTATTTCCATTTCTGAATTAAAAGCTCATTTACTGAGGCCTGTGAGAAGCTCCGGAGGGGTAAAAAGAAAATCAGGAACAGGGAACCAGGTAATAAAACCTTTTTCATTATCTGAAATTTTGATTAATGAAATTAAGAAGAGTCAGAGAATAAGAATAAAAAACTTAACCGCAAAGTAAGCAGAGGATGACGCGGAGGAATCAAAGGATTAATGTGTAACCGCAAAGTACGCGGAGGATGGCGCAGAGGAATATAAATTAAATCTCAGCGGGCTCCGCGAAACCCTGGCGCCCTCTGCGTTAAACACTTCAGCGTTCTAAAAAAAATGAAAAGCAAAGTACGCAGAGAAATCAGTGTGCAGATTTATCAAGCGCTTCATCCACAAGTATTCTTCCGCAATGCTCACAAATAATGATTTTTTTATGCTGACGGATTTCCACCTGCATCTGCGGAGGAATAGCATTGTGACAACCACCGCAGGAATCGCGGTTCACGTTGACCACGGCAAGCCCGTTTCTGTACGAGCTGCGAATACGGTGATAAGCCTGAAGCAGGCGGTCCTCAATTTTTGCAGACTGGTCTTTTGATTTTTTGAGCAGTGCTTTTTCTTCAGCATCCGTCTCTTCAATGATATTTTCAAGCTCATCCGTTTTGAGCTTCAGGTTTTTTTCCTTCTCCTTAATGGATTTTTGTGCCACCTCAAGCAGTTCCTGCTTGGCATTCGTCTCATCAGTGGATTCCCTGATCCTCTTCTCATTTAACTGTATCTCCAGCTTCTGCAATTCCACTTCCTTGCTTAATGCATCATACTCCCGGTTGTTCTTCACATTGGCCTGCTGCTTCTGATATTTCTTGATCAGTGATTCAGATTCCTTAATTGAATTCTTACGGTCCGCCATGCTGCCATCAACCTGCTTGAGATCGTCCTCAATTTTGCTGATGCGGGTCTTCAGGCCGGTAAGCTCATCCTCGAGATCCTTGACCTCCATGGGTAACTCGCCTTTTAGAATCTGGATGTCATCCACAGTGGAATCAATCTTTTGCAGCTTATATAGAAACCGCAGCTTGTCTTCAATTACCGTATCAACACGCTGTGCGTCTTTAACTTTGCTCATCAGTAGTAGTTTATGGGATTTGTATTTACAGTAGTAAAACGGGTGGCAAATGTAGGAAATTTTCCATGTAAAACCTCAGCAAAAATCTGCGGCGTGAATTGCTCACTCTCATAATGACCAATATCGCAGATCATAATTTTATTTTCAGCATCAAAAAACTGATGATACTTAAAATCCGCAGTTACAAAGGCATCTGCGCCTGCTGCTATGGCCTCTTTAAGAAGGAAGCTTCCCGAGCCGCCACAAACAGCAATGGTACGCAGCATATTTGAAAGGCCGGGCATTGATGCCTGGGTGTAGCGAACCATGCTGACACCCATATTTATTTTTAAGTGGTCAAGAAACTCCTGTGCGGACATCGGCTGGAAAAGCTCGCCTATCATTCCGGAGCCAAGTGCATTCCATTCGTTGTCTAAAGCAACAATGTCATAAGCAACTTCCTCATAAGGATGGCTTTCCTTTAATGCGGAAAGTATATTATGCTTCTTCCATGAAGGAAAAATAACTTCAATCTTAGTTTCCGCTTCCCGGTGTTGAATTCCTTTTTCGCCGGCAAAAGGGTTTGCGCCATCATTACCTCTGAACGTTCCATATCCTTCTGAGCTGAAGCTGCACTCATCATAATTACCAATGGCCCCCGCACCCGAAGCAAACAGTGCTTCTCTCACTTTTACTGCATGATCGGAAGGCGCGAAAGTGAAGAGCTTCATCAGCATCCCTTTCACAGGTGAAAGAATTCTGATATTGGTAAGCTGAAGCTTTTCGCATATTTTTTTATTCACACCATTGCGTACTTTATCAAGGTTGGTATGTGCTGCATAGATTGCGATGTCATTTTTGATCGCACGGATGAGTGTCCGCCCGACATAATCCCTGCCTGTAATTTTTTTTATTCCTGAAAAAATGATGGGATGATGAGCAATCACCAGGTTGCATCCGGTTTCAATTGCTTCATTAATTACTTCTTCCGTAGCATCGAGGCAGAGCATCGCCTGCTCAATTTCCATTTCGCTTTCACCTGTGATCAGTCCTGAATTGTCATAGGGTTCCTGCAATGACGGAGGTGCGAATTCTTCAAGGGCTGAAATGATTTCTTTCAGCTTCATAGGATTGATTTACCTGCAAATTTATGGAAGGGAGAAAGTTATTTTAAAATGAAATGCATATCAATCGAAATCGCCATTCGCCCATTTAACCGAAGGTGAAAACCATTCAGGATATGGCTGGAAAAGAAAGCCGTGCTGCTTGCCGGTATTAACCTCAATTTCTTTATAGTGACCGATGGATGCAGATGACTTGTTTTTAAATTTCACACAACTTTCACCGATATCGTCACTCTTTTCATAGATTGATAAGATGTTGCCATAAAAAACTACGTCAGGAAAACTTTCCAGGTTGCCATCATTACAGGCGGCGAGGAAGACAAAATTTACATTTTTATTTTTCAGAAAAGTTGAGGCATACATGGCAATCAACGCACCCTTGGAGGCGCCCACCACGGTAATATTCTTTGCTTCCGCACCCTCCTTTAATAACGCATTGATTTGGCCGGCCACCAGATGTGCATACTCTTTTATACCGGTATTTGGTTTTCTGACCTCGCTCTTTACTATAAAATTCTCTTTCCGGAAAGCGTCAACAATGCCCTGATAATTGTAAGGACCGAAATAAGGACTTACAGCCTGTGCTCCCTGGTCTTCCACTATTTTACCATGCAGATAGAAGACATATTTTTCAGAAACGGAACCCGGGTTGCTCATGAGAAGAATTGCTGTAAGTAACAGAACATGCATTCAGCAAAGAAATCAATTTTCACCAATCAATACAAACCTGTTTGCTTGAATGGTGAAAACAGTGTTAATTTCTGGGAAAGATCATTCTGAAACACTAATCCTCATCTTTGCGGGGGATCTTTTCATAAACAAACAACTCATGCAGAAATGGTTGTTACCTTTTTCATGGCTGTATGGAGCAGGCGCGTTTCTCTATCATAAAATGTATGATCTGCAGATTAAAAAGAGTGTCGAATTTGAAATCCCTGTGATCAGCATCGGAAATCTTTCAACCGGTGGCACAGGCAAAACTCCTCACGCTG
>JBDSEA010000128.1:0-13689 GCA_039920305.1 Chitinophagales bacterium | reverse complement strand
GGTAGAAAATGAAAATATTTTAATATTTCCCAATCCATCATCCGGAAGGTTTATAGTTGAAATGAGAAATCAACGACCCGAAACAGAAATCACCATAAGAATAATGAACTCTATCGGACGAAAGGTCTATTCTTCAACAGATAAAGCTTCAGGGTCGTATTGGTCACCAGGGCTGCATTCAAATAAAATGAAAATTGACCTGGATCAAGCGGCAGGCGGAGTTTACTTAATTGAAATCTCATCACCGGGACTTGTTATCGAGAGAAAAAAGATGCTGATCATCAAACAGTGAGCAACTCTCTCCTCATTTGAAAAATCAATAAACGTACAGATAAGCCTGCCCGGCGATTTATTAAAAGTCTTCAGTAAGGGTTTTAACCCGGTTAAATCGAATAAAGTAATTTCACATCCAATGGCATTGCTTTTGAATTGTCAACGTGAACTAAAATCTAAAATTCACTATTATGAAAAACTTTTTCACTGCTCTAACCTTATTTACAGCACTTTTATTATTAACACATCAGTCCCGGGCCATTACCATCACCATTAATGTAGGAAATAATTTCTTCGATCCTGCTTTTGTGAATGCCAATGTTGGTGATGAAATCATGTGGAAATGGATGGAAGGATTTCATACTACAACCTCAGATACTGTTCCTGCCGGTGCAGATATGTGGGAGGCCAACATCAATGACAACTCAACAACATTTTCATATATCATTGCAGTAGCCGGTCATTACCATTATTTTTGTGAGGTGCACGGGCAAATGCAGTCCGGTGTTATTGAAGCATCGGATCCAACCGGAATTCCTGCTCTAAGCCTGCTGCCTGTGTCATCAATCACCATAACAAATGTAAGTGCCAATGGCATTTCAATTAATTACAGGTTAATCGAGTCACAGCAAACCAATGTGGCTTTGTTCAACCTGGCCGGAAATAAAACGGTAGAACTTGTGGATCAGGTTCTTCCTGCCGGTGATTATTCCGGGCAATATCAATTATCGGGAACAATCACTTCCGGTGTATATTTTCTGATCATTGAATCAGGAAATCTACGTCTCACCCGTAAGATTGTGATTCAATAATTCCGCGTAAAGAATCTTAAAGAAGGCATTCCGGTTTTGGGATGCCTTCTTTTTAAATTTATTTCAAAAACTGGAGGGGTATAAAGTTGCCGAAGTACGTTCAATGGTCCAGTATAAGGCAATTAACGCAATCACCAATGAAAAAGGGATAACTATACGGGAATGATACCATGGCTTGCTGCCAAACCAAAAACCTACGAGGAAATAGGCGATCAGTATTACACTGATCTGGCCCATTTCGACCCCCAGGTTAAAGGTAAGTATGGCTGTTAGAAACTGATTTTCAGGCAGTCCCAAACCAGTCAATGCACCTGCGAAGCCCATTCCATGCACCAATCCAAATCCGAAGATAATAAGGACCCGCCAGGGCTGAAGCTTCTGTGTAATTAAATTTTCGACTGCCACCAGTACAATGGAAAGTGCAATCACAGGTTCCACTATAGCACTTACAGGCTTTATGAATCCATACATCGCGAGGCCAAGTGTAATCGAATGAGCTATTGTAAAGGCTGTAGCCTGCCATATCACTTTCTTCAAATTCGGGCTAAGCAAAAAAATACTTAAAATAAATAAAATATGGTCAACTCCTAATGGTATAATATGCTGATAACCAAGCTTTAAATATGCCAAACCTATATCAGTTCCTGACATATTGCTGAAGTCATAATTTACCGTATGGGCAAAACCAGGCACCACACCATAAATAATGAATAATCCCAGCAGGAAAAATATTTTAAAAGGGAAAAACAGTTGGCTAAAAACCTTCATAAAATTGATCAAGCCTGATAAGACTATCAGTTTGAAGCTATTCGTGCCTGAAGTCGGGGAACATATTGACGTGCTTCCATTAAAAGGTCTTCAGGCATAAAGGGGTTTTCATTCATGGCTTCTTCAATAAGCTCCCTGCCTTTCTGAACCTGATTTGCCTTTGAATAAACCAAGCCGGCACGGCAAAGTAATTCAGCATTCTTTGAACCTGTTCTTAAGGATTTTTCAATAAACGGGACAGCAAGGGTATATTCACCCCGCTTGTAATGTACCCAGGCCATCATCTCATTCACATCAATATTTTCAGGCCGTCGCTCATATTCCAGTTTAGCATGTTTTAACGCATTATCAGTATCATTCATCTTAAGATAAAGATAGGCAAGCTCCCGATCACTATAGTGGCCTGCATCTGGATTTTCATCATCGCTATTGGAGCTTGCCAGTAATGAATTGACGGTTTCTTTAGCCATAGAATCCGATTTCGCTTTATTTCCCTGCAAGCGGTAGAGATCAATTAGCTCCTCGCCAAATGCCTGGTCTTTTATTAATGACTGGGCAAGTTCAAAATGCTTTGTTGCCTCAGCATAATTTTTCTTCCCGCGTGCCACCCTGCCCAGTCCTGCAATTGCATAGGCGTAGTTGGGTCTGGCAACATTTGAAGCCTGGTAGATCATTTCTGCAGTATCAATATTACCCGTTTGCTCATACAATTTTCCGAGATAAACGCGGCACCATTCCGTCTGTTCAACTCCGGCAATTCCAGCTTTCACCGCCATTTTCATTACTTCCTTTGCTCCTTCAAAGTCCCCGTGGATCTCCCGGAGATAACTGATGCGTGAATAGGAGCGTAAATCAGGACGGATTGCGCACATGCTGTCTCCCATCTTTATCGCCTCATCATATTTCCCTAATTCAACACAGGCATCAGTAAGAATGCCATAGCTAAATGCCGCATAGGGATTCTGCTTTTGTGCTTTTAAGCCTATGTCATAACCCTCTTGAAAGTGATGCTGATTCAGGTAAATGGTAGCCTTTGAACATAAAGCCTCAAAGTTTTCAGGTTCTTTCTCAAGCACTTCATTTACGAGTTTCATAGCCGCTATATCGTAGTAATTGTAATCTCCCGTTACCCTGGCTTCAATGATATATGCTTGTACAAGCCGGATTTTTGACTTTAGGTCATCCGGGTTTTTACGCACTGTTTCAACAAGACCATCGATAGCAAGCTTGGTGTTCATCCATTCAGCTCCCATAGCGGTACCACCGATGCGATCCTTAAGGGGTGGAACAGCCGGCTCTTTAGGACGGAAAATTAAAATTGCAGAGACGAATAGTATGAGAATTAGAAAAGATATGAGGTAAAAATTTTTCCTGATGAAATTCATAATGTGTTTCGTTTTCCGGAGGTAAAGAACGAAAAAATTCAAGAGATGGTTTTGAGGACTCAAACTATGGGCAATGATCTGTTCAATATATGAAGTTTATCCATAGCTGCTTTATTGGTTTCAGATACTTCCGGTTACTGATGAATTAGCTGCAAAGTTTTTGATCAGCTAAATAATCTATCACAGCAAGGGGGAATAAAATTATGGTTACGCTTGCTGATCCACCTTAAAGCCAATAGTTTTCAAGTCGTTCCAGAAAGCAGGATAGGATTTATTAACCACAAGCGGATCTTCAATATCCACTGCATCGCATAACATTGCAAGGGGGGCAAGAGACATGGCAATCCTATGATCATGGTATGTAGAAAAGCGCGGATGAGTGGCAGAGAATCTGCCGGAAACCGAAATGATACCGTTTGTTTTCAGAAGCCGAATCCCACACTTTCCCAGTTCACTTCGCAATGCTTCTTCGCGGTTGCTCTCCTTATACTTAAGATGCTCTAATCCGCTGAATGAAATTTTCGCCGACCTGCCCACTGCAGTAACAAATAATGCCGGAGCGAGATCAGGAAAAGAAGTCAATGACAGTGGAAAATCTGGTAAAATTAATTCGCTGCGAACCGGTGGCTTGATTTTACTAAGGATGATTTTATGCTCATTATATATAGTTTCGACTCCAAGATCTTTCATGAAGCCTGCTACTGCCTGATCCCCCTGAAATGAATTTTCCATTAATCCATGTAGCTTTATATCCACTGCATCAGCAAATGCAGCCATCTCGTAGTAATATGAAGCGGCACTCCAGTCAGATTCAATAAAAATATCCTGTGGTTTATACTCCTGAGACTCTATGCTTATCGCGTTGCCGGTTTGTGAATAATGAATGCCGAAATATTTCATTACCTGAAGTGTCATTTCGATATAGGATTTTGAAACAACATCGCCTTCAAGCGCTATTGTTAATCCTTTTTTCAGGCATGGTGCGATCATGAGCAGGGCAGAAATAAACTGACTGCTGATATTTGCATTCACCCTTACATAATCACCGGTAATCTTACCGCCGGTAATTTTAAGAGGGGGAAAATTTTCTTTTGCAGAATATGATATTTCAGCACCCAGATGCCGCAGGGCATTAACAAGATCACCCACGGGGCGCTGCTTCATCCGCTCACTGCCGGTAAGAATCCACTCGCCTTTTTTTAAAGCAAGATAGGCAGTAAGAAAGCGAAAGGTTGTTCCGGCATCCTGCGCGTCAAAAATATTTTCTGACGAAGAAAGTAATCGCTCAAGGAGTACCGTATCATTTGCCAATGCAAGGTTTTTCTTATTAAATGAAGAGTTACACAATGCTTCGATCATCAGTACGCGGTTACTGATACTCTTTGAGCCGCTCAAAAAAATATTTCCTTTGATTATCCGGTTATCTTTCCTAATACGGTAGACCAATTTAAATAAAATAAAGGTTAAGAATAGGAAGAGGAGATAAACCTCAATGATTCCATGATCATGATCTCATTCACCGGGCATTCAATCCGCGGTTCACCAATACCTTCAAGGAGCACAAACTGAATTTTGCCTCCTGAGTTTTTTTTATCGTGCTTCATAAAATCAAGAATCTGCTCAAAATCATCTGCAGCAATTGCCGGGGGTGGAAAAATATTTTTAATCACTGCCAGAGCCTGATCTCTTTTTTTTAAACTCAAGCCGCAAAGCAATGATGACAGGTACAATTCCCCCATCATGCCTGCTGCGATGCAAAAGCCGTGATGCGTGTTTTGATTTTTCGAAAGCTGAAAGCTTTCGATTGCGTGACCTATCGTATGACCAAAATTTAAAACCTTCCTGATGCTCTTTTCATAAGGGTCCTTTTCTACCACCGCAGCCTTGGCAGCAAGTGATTGCTCGATTATATTCACCCAGTTTATTTCTTTCAGGCTCGGCAATTCCAGAATTTCCTTCCAGAATTTACCACCCGCCAGCAGCGCATGCTTAATAATTTCGGCAAAGCCGCTCTTTAGCTGCTCTTCAGGCAATGTTAGCAAAAAAGACTCGTGAATGAATATTGCTGCCGGCATTTTAAATACACCGATCTGGTTTTTATAATTCATGAAATCAATCCCCTGTTTTCCACCTACCGCAGCATCTGCCATGCTGAGCAAAGTGGTTGGTACGTGAATAAAATCGATACCCCTTTTAAAAGTTGCAGCAGCAAAACCTCCCAGATCACACACCATGCCTCCGCCGAGATTTATTAAAACAGCATTCCGGTCTGCGTTTTCACCAGTCAACTTCTCCCAGACATATTCTACTGCGTAGATATTCTTATGCTCCTCACCATCGTAAATTTTTATAACGCTTGCCGCCGCCATTTCAGGTATTTCGCTGAGCAGAACTGGCAGGCAGGAGACATGGGTGTTGTCATCACACAGGAGAAAATGCTTTGTGTACTTTTTTTCTTCGAGAAAGGAAGAAAATTTTTTTCCGAAACTTTTGGAAAATACTTTTTTACCCGCGTTTTTATCTTTCACATTTGAGATTTAGCGCTGTAGTTATTATTCATGAACTAACGGCTTGTACTTTTTTTTCCTGGTTCATAACATCTACCTGCGAACGAATAGACTCATCATGAATCAAACCATAGATCTGTTTAACAAACTCACGATTCAGGTTCATATCTTCTGCAAGTTGTAAAACACGCTTCTGAATCTCATCCCACCGGCTCACCTGAAAAACCACCACATGATTATCGCGCTTCCATTCTCCAATCTGCTTTGAGATCATATTTCGCGCTGCAAGCGTCTGAATAAGCTCGTCGTCCATCTCATTGATCTTATCACGCAATTCCTGCAGCCGGGTTTTGTGATCATCATCAATTGGATTTCGTATCACTAAGCTTGATACAATTTCATAAAGTCTGTCAGGGGTTACCTGCTGGCGGGCATCACTTAAAGCACGCAGCGGGTCAATATGCGATTCAATCATTAAACCGTCATAATGCATATCCATGGCTTTTTGAGCCACATGGGAAGTGAGCTTCGTATTGCCGCAAATATGACTTGGATCGCAGATCATGGGAAGCTCAGGGCACAGCATTTTCATCTCCATTGCCATTTCCCATTGAGGCTGATTGCGGTAGGCTGTAACTTCATAGGAATGAAAGCCCCTGTGGATGGTCGCAAGTTTTTTTATTCCGGCACGATTGATTCTTTCGATGGCACCAATCCATAATTGCAGATCGGGGAATGCGGGATTTTTAACCATCACTGGTACATCAACGCCCTTGAGGGCTTCAGCGATTTCCTGAATTGAAAATGGGTTAACGGTGGTGCGCGCTCCAATCCATAATATATCTATTCCTGCCTTTAATGCCTTTTCGACGTGCATGGGCATTGCCACTTCTGTTGTAAGCGGAATTTTCAATTCTTCCTTCACTCTTTTCATCCATTCCAGGCCTACTGCACCAATGCCTTCAAACATTCCAGGGCGGGTCCGGGGTTTCCATATGCCTGCCCGAAAGATAAACTGATCAAAATGCCTTCTGATGCCACGCGCAGTTTTCAACAGCTGTTCCTCGCTTTCTGCACTGCAGGGTCCTGCAATCAGCAATGGTTTTTTCTGGAAGGGAATCCATTCACTTATTGGAATTAGATCCAGTGTAAGTTTTTTTTCGCTCATAGCTTGGATGTTAAATAGTGGCTCTGCGGTAGGTACCGTGCAGAGAAAAAAAGGATGTTTTTTTTTGCAATTGATCTATTGACTTTCTAAATTTTTTATGTTTTGCAAATTCCAGATCTACATAAAAGCGTGCTGGACTATCAATATCCTGTAAAGAATGAATGGTAGTAACCTTTAAGTCGTTACCGGCAAATATTTTTGTTACAGATTCCAGATTACTTTGTTTCTTCTTCAATTTGAAACTAACAGTCGCCTTATTTGCAAGCTTGTCAGTATCCGGGGATCCGGACAAAATTAAAAAGCGGGTATAATTTTTCTTCTTTGATTCAATATTGCGGCTGATGATGGTCATGCCATAGGTTTCAGCACACTCTTCGCCTGCTATAACAGCAACCTTGCTTAAATTATTGGCTGTTACATTACGTGCACATTCAGCTGTATCATTAAGAGCCATAATTTTTTTTTCGGGAAATTGAAGCAGGAACTTTTCACTCTGCTGTATCGCAACAGGATGTGAATGTATTTGTTCGATGTCCTCCATTCTGCTGCCATTCAAGACCATCAGGTGCAGCTCAATCCTTAGATATTGCTCGCCGGTAATGTGTAAATTATATTCTCTGATGAGGTCATAGTTGGTTAGAATAGCACCTGCAATAGAATTCCCGATGGCCATTACACAAAAATCAGCTTCTCCATTTTTAACCTTTTCGCATGAGCTGCGAAAAGAGCGGCAATAAACACTTTCCACCTCATCACTCAAAAAAGTGCGGGCTGCCTTTTCATGAAAGGATGCGGGACTGCCTTGCATTGCTGCTTTAATTTTTCTCATTCTCGATTACCTGCCGTCAAACGCTGGGTCAAAGCTAATAGGAAATAGAATGCATTTTTCAGATTGACTGGCTTGAAATCCTTATTGGGCAAAGGCTTTGGCTAACAAAGGTTAGTTACCGTTCATTTAGTAACCCAGGATAAAGTAAGGAATGAAGGATTTTCCATCGGCTATTTTGCAATATTGAATTCTTTGGGATCACTGTATGATAAGCCTTTCGCGGTATGTAGAATTATTTTGCTTCCACTCAAAAAGATAATTACCCGGAGAGAGTACAGGAAGCGAAATTTTTTCTTCGAGGTAGCCTGCCTGAATAGTAATTCTTTCTTTAAAAACAACTTCATTCAAAATATTATAAACGCAAATATCCGCCGGATAATTAGTCGCAGAATGACCTTTAATAAGCAGTTCTCTGCTCACAGGGTTAGGATAAATTGATATTGAAACATCACTGCCTTGATCATTTATATTGAATGATTTTGCAACATTACCCCCTAAAAACGGAGTGCTGCTCTTCCAGACCAGGAGGCGGTAGCAGTCTTTCAAACCATAATTCACGGCGTCATGCTTGATCCTGATATAATAAGTTGCAGCAGATAGGTTATTAAATTTCAATACCTGCTCATTTCCTTCAGCGACAGATGTGGCAATAAGTATGGCTGATGAATTATATAACTCTATTGAATAGAACTTTGTCAGATCAGTAAGCGTGATCTTAAGGTTTGATTCCGCAGCGGTAGTTTTAATTAAATACCAGTCTTCGTCTGTGGGGGAAGCAATGGAGGCAATAAAACCATACAACGTAGTATCTGAGGTAACATTCAATACCCTGGCGTTAGCCTGATCATCATTTGGCTCATAATTATCGAAGCAGTATTTACTGATATTGAAGCGATAGACAGCACATTCTTGATCGCCGTAAGTAACAGTTTGCCAGGTGCCGGGTGTTACCGGCAAAAAGCCATAATGGGTATATGCGAGATAAAGGTTATTGTTTCTTCCGCATGTAATATCCTCCATGCGCTCATTGCCTGTACCGCCAAGATACGTACCATATAACAGGTGGCCAAGGGTATCAAATTTTCCGAAGTAGCCATCATTGGTTTCAGGAGAGAGTTGCTTCTGAAAAGCACCCGGGAGCGTTATGCTGTCCCAACTGGAGGTAACTCCGCCTACATATACATAAGCTGAATCATCAAGATCAATACCCAGCAATTCATCCGGATCACGGCCGCCATAGTAGGTCCCCCAGATTCTGCTTCCATCATAGTTGAACTTGGCAACAAAGCCATCCTCAGAATAATTTCCTCCCTGATCGGTTTCACTGTTGATATTTGGCTGCCGAGTATTAGGTGTGCCGAATACGTGGGCGCTGGCGCCATACCCGGTGATGTAAATCGAATTTTTTTTGCTGCAAACTACCCCACGTCCATGATCTTCTGCAGTACCTCCATAGTAGGTGGACCACATCACATTTCCTGTCGAATCCATTTTAGAAATAAATGCATCCCCGTTACCACCATAAGTCGTCTGAAAGGCACCTGGTGTACTGATTCCTGAATCACTTTCCGTTGTTCCTTGTATATAGATATTACCAAACTGGTCGCGCGCAATACCATGAATCCGATCCTGGCCATTACCTCCGTAATAAGCCGACCACGATGGGAAACCGCCAGGAGAAAACTTTACCAGAAAAGCATCCCCCTCACCAACATATTCACTTGGATTTTTGTTATTCAATTTGATTCCTGTAGCACTTTCAGTATATCCTGCTGCATAAATATTCCCTTTGGAATCGCAAATTATTTTACGAAAATGCTCTGGCCCTTCTCCCCCGATAAGGGTGCACCAGGTTAGCAAGCCTTTCTTCGTAAATTTCGCGAGCATCATATCGCCGCCAAGTCCTCCGGTTTCATCATAGGCACCGGGGGTGGTTATCTGATCTCCGCTTTGTGACTTACCCCCGATAATGATATTACTGTTCTTGTCTGTAGTCACTGTGTAGCAGATATCATTATCTGTTCCGCCGAAGTAGGTAGCCCATTCTATTTTGCCGGTTTCTTTAAATTTAGCTATGAACATATCATAATTGCCCATATAGGTGGATTGAAATGCCCCCGATGTAGCAATATGATTGTAGCTTTCAGTATAGCCTGCAATGATTACTTTATTGAAATTGTCATGATCTACTTCGCCGACATAGTCGTACGCCTCACCACCATAATATGTACCCCATATAATATTGGGATCAATAACAATGGTTTGCTCAGAGCGGTCAATCTGAAATTCGACCTGATTATCGGAGATCTTCCGTGCGACATGTATTGCTGCGCCGGATTCCCGTATGAAAGCCTTTAATTCCGTTTCCCTTACCTCACCGATGTTCATGGCAATGCCAAAATCTTCTTCAGCAGTAAGAAAAAGTCCGCTCGCCCCCTGATACATCATCCTGATCTGGGCTGCAATTGCTCCCGGATGTATAATAAAGGAATATTCCACAGGAGCAATTTTATTTTCCGGGTGAAATGAAAAGACGAGATCAATTCCCCGATATAAATTTTGCCAGGTTAACCGATGATAGCATGGAACCCCTGCAATCGCTGAATGCGAGCCCTCTGTAACGTAATAATTAAAAAGGGCTTCGGAAGGGTCTTCCGCAATCAATGCGGGATGGGCATTGGCGCCTTTAAAGTTCACATCAACGCGATTGGATATGATCCGGGTGATGCCCTCAATGTATCCTTCAGTCAATGCAGTGGTTCCGGATTCATTGTGAATGCTATTTGTTCGAACTTCCTGAAAAGCCTCATAGCTGAATCCATTCTGACGAAGTTGTATGTTGAACTTTTTTCCGGCGTAAAGAAATTTTACTTCCTTATTCTTTCTTCCCTTCTCATCTAATATCTGACCCTCATTTTTAATGAAGCCTTTATCTGATATTGTAAACGAATTGAGTTGCTGAGCATGTGGAATTTTTATCACGAACAAAATCAGGAAGGCACAGAATAAATATTTACTCATAAAATTGTTTTTTAGAAACTAATCAATCTTTCAAATCATTAAATCTTGCTTATCTCCTGAACCAGAGAACACAATACATCAATTCCTATTTCTCAGCGGCTAAATACAACTTTACTGGTTGCGAGATTCTTACCATCAACCATGAATTGTATGATAAATGTTCCGGCCGGATGAAAGCCATGCGTGTACATTACTTCATTTATCCCCTTCTTGATCTTGACCGGAATTTCATTAATCAACAACCCATTTGAATCGGTGATTCTGATCATTGCTTCTTTGTATTGAATTTCTTTGCTTGCAAAGATACTGATCATTGCAGCCTCATCTGCAGGATTAGGTTTCATTGGCATAAGAATGAATCCGTTGCCTCCGCTGACATTTTCAATTCCGGTAATATTGATAAGCTTCTCTTCGCTGAAAAAACTTTCAACACCATTACTATCAACCGATGCCGTACTGATATAATAAATACCGGCATTTTCAATTTGAAATGTTGCTGAAATGCCCGTAACGCTGTACACGGAATCAAAATCAAATGAATTACTTCGTACCCCTATGCGATATTTTTCATATTGCAATTGTGAGACCATCGTTACAGTAACATCACCTCCATTTGCGCTGAATGAGAAACCGGGCGTAAGCACGCCTATTGCAGCCATTGCGGCGCCATTTGCGTTGATCTGCGCATTCCGTTGCATGTAATTAAAATCAATCAGGAAACTATCAATTACCTGATCACCATCAGTATCATATCCAAGAACGTCTTGTGAAGTATGCTGATTATCATGATACGCAGTGTCGGTGACATTGGCGTTTCCATTTTCATTGGCAGATGTAAAGCGCATGGCAGTGAAGCCCCGCTCACGAAACGGAATATGATCACCTCCCCTGCCCGTACGATCCTCGGCGGTCATCAGGGTAATCGTCATCGGTGTGGTTGAAAAAGGGAGAATGTTTTCCTTATACTCCAGCTTGATAAAACGGCAGAAACTTTTATGCGGGGAATTGAATGCTCCTGAAGAAAAAAGTCTAACCTGGGTACTGTCAACATCGCCGAAGCCGGGACAACCTGGCGGAGAGGATGTATGACCGCATAATATTCCTCCGACAATATCATTATTTTCTACTGCCTTTATTGAAATCCCTTTTTGCTGGACGTATTCAGCAAAAGCGACTGCTCCATTAAGACCCTGCTCCTCACCGGTGTTTGTAAGAAAAACAAGAGTATGTGCGAAGGCATACCTGCTTAGTATTCTTGCAATCTCCACAACAAGAGCAGTTCCACTGCCATTATCATCTACACCCTGAGCAGTGCACGAAGTATCGCAAAGCGCCTCACATCTACTGTCAAGATGGGATTCGATAATAATGATGGAGGGATCGGAGGTGTCCAATCCCGGCAGTACTGCGAAGGGCGAGCGGTGCTGCTTGATGGTGCAAATTGTTGAATCAAACTGAAGATATGAGGGAATAAGACGGTTATTATTTGCTGCACCGATTTCAGAAAACTTCTGGTAGACCCATCTTCGCGCTGCACCAATCCCTTTGGTTGAAGAAACAGTATCAGATCCGGTATTTCGGTTTTGAAACGATGCGAGTTTATTAATATAGCTTAAGAGTGTATCGGTACTGATTCGGGTAATAATTCCCTGCACAATGGTATCCGGATGATCCAGTATTGTGGGTGGAAGAAACTGCGTTGCGTCATAGTCTCCCATCATCACCTGCTCCGCAAGCAGATTGGTTGATATGATATTGGTCTGAGAATAAGAAGGATGGAGACCGATGAGGCATATCAGTAGATGGATGAAGAATACCGTTTTTGTTATAAAGGTCATCGGATGAATTTTCTTTAAAACTAAAACAGATTTTACAGTTAATGGCCCAAAGTTGGTTATCAGGTTGCAGGTTAAGTAATTACTCCATTCCTTCAGTGTTATCTACTCGCTGACTTTGCGAATCAGAAATGTATGACATATCACATGTGTTCCGAATTCCTGATAATTCCGTTTGTTTTTCCCGGTGTCATAATCTTCGTCGATGCCTTGTCTTAGGTTTATAAAGCAATAAATCAATGTTTGCTTCAAGTTGCTGTTGAAAGCTCAAGTAGCTGGGCAATTTTTTCGGGTAATGAAAACAATGGGTAATTACTTCAGTCAAAGGGAGAAATGTTTTGGGGATGCATTGAGTTTTGTGCTGATTGTTTATTCATGAATTTTATCCCGATAATAAAATCGGAATGGAACCGATTTAGGCGACATTACTTTTTCGATCAACGTTTACTTTCGTGACCACAAAGATTTCACCCGTAAATTTTTGTTCCCATTCGATTAATATGATCAATCAATTCATTATTGGCTATGGCATGGAAGTTTAAAAGATCAAAATGATAAGGCATCATTGTCTCTTCATTCAACTCGTAGCTGATAGCTGCAATTGATTCGTGATTGATCTTCGATCCTTTCACAACAATGTCAACATCACTACCCTTTTTATAATTGCCCTTGGCGCGACTTCCGAATAAGAATGCTTCTTCTACCTCAGGATATTTTCTGAGAATACTGATGAGAGACGACAAATCTGCTTCTGTAAGTCCGGCAATATAATTCATGCTTGCTTTTGTTTCAGCTCTTCACATAGCTCTTTGATCAGTGGATAATACTTTGTGCGGATCAACTTTTCAATTTCTTTAGCCATCGCTAAATCATACGCATGCGAAGTAAGGTTTCTGTCTTCAAGCAATTTCAACCATGACTCACCGTCAGCAATCAAATCAATTTCAAATCCTTTCTTGATCGCGCTGCGTGGCGATTTGATTTCATTGAAGCCCTGCTCTTCCAAATAATCTTTCAACGTATTCCACGCAAGTTCAAAAGTCATTTCGAAAAACTGAATCATCCCTGCACGCTGAATAATATCCGGCTGA
>JBDSEA010000127.1:0-15611 GCA_039920305.1 Chitinophagales bacterium | reverse complement strand
AGTACCGCGCATTAATGCAATATGTAACTGACTGAAATGGATTATCCATTTGGTCTAACGATTTTAGTTGCGGCCGGAGAAAGAAAGCAGAAATTATTTTGAAAGAATGTTTGCTAATTCGAATTGCTGCTTTACATTTGCACTCCGCTTTTGAAAAAGCCCTCACCGAGTTCCTTTTCCTGATTACAATTTCATAGAGAAATAACGATCGCACTTCTGCTTTTTAAAAGCAGAATATGTTCTTTGAAGTATTGGAAGTAAACAACTTGAGCACAGACAGGTAAGTGAATAACGTCAATAATTTTTTACAACGGAGAGTTTGATCCTGGCTCAGGATGAACGCTAGCGGCAGGCTTAATACATGCAAGTCGAGCGGTAACAGGTGTAGCAATACATGCTGACGAGCGGCAGACGGGTGAGGAACACGTACGCAACTTCCCTCAAACCGGGGCACAACCTTGAGAAATCAGGGCTAATTCCCCATAATATTCCAGCATGGCATCACGCAGGAATTAAAGATTTATCAGTTTGAGATAGGCGTGCGTCTGATTAGGTAGTTGGTGAGGTAACGGCTCACCAAGCCGACGATCAGTAGCTGGTGTGAGAGCACGACCAGCCACACGGGCACTGAGATACGGGCCCGACTCCTACGGGAGTCAGCAGTAAGGAATATTGGTCAATGGGCGAAAGCCTGAACCAGCCATGCCGCGTGAGGGATGAAGGTCCTCTGGATTGTAAACCTCTTTTATCTGTGAATAAATGTTCCGTTTCTACGGAATTTGAAGGTAATAGATGAATAAGCACCGGCTAACTCCGTGCCAGCAGCCGCGGTAATACGGAGGGTGCAAGCGTTATCCGGATTTACTGGGTTTAAAGGGTGCGTAGGTGGGTTGGTAAGTCAGTGGTGAAATACTTTCGCTTAACGAAGGAACTGCCATTGATACTATCAATCTTGAATACAGTGGAGGTAGGCGGAATGCGTCATGTAGCGGTGAAATGCTTAGATATGACGCAGAACACCAATTGCGAAGGCAGCTTGCTACACTGTTATTGACACTGAGGCACGAAAGCGTGGGGATCAAACAGGATTAGATACCCTGGTAGTCCACGCCCTAAACGATGATTACTCGATCTCAGCGATACACTGTTGGGGTCTATGTGAAAACATTAAGTAATCCACCTGGGGAGTACGATCGCAAGATTGAAACTCAAAGGAATTGACGGGGGTCCGCACAAGCGGTGGAGCATGTGGTTCAATTCGATGGTACGCGAGGAACCTTACCTGGGCTAGAATGCAAGTGGAATACCGCTGAAAGGTGGTAGGCTCGCAAGAGACCGCTTGCAAGGTGCTGCATGGCTGTCGTCAGCTCGTGTCGTGAGATGTTGGGTTAAGTCCCGCAACGAGCGCAACCCCCATCATTAGTTGCCATCGGGTAAAGCCGGGGACTCTAGTGAAACTGCCCGCGTAAGCGGTGAGGAAGGAGGGGACGACGTCAAGTCATCACGGCCTTTATGTCCAGGGCTACACACGTGCTACAATGGTAGGTACAATGGGTCGCAACACGGCGACGTGAAGCCAATCTCAAAAAACCTATCTCAGTCCAGATTGGAGTCTGCAACCCGACTCCATGAAGCTGGAATCGCTAGTAATCGGGTATCAGCTATGATCCGGTGAATACGTTCCCGGACCTTGTACACACCGCCCGTCAAGCCATGGAAGCCGGGTGTACCTGAAGGTGATAACCGTAAGGAGTCACTCAAGGTAAAACCGGTAACTGGGGCTAAGTCGTAACAAGGTAGCCGTATCGGAAGGTGCGGCTGGAATACCTCCTTTTTAGAGTAAGACTCAGATTTAGTTCTGAGCAATACGTTACCACTTTAATGTTTGAGTTTCTGTTGTTTCTTCCTTGCTTCAAATTATTGAATACAGTCCCGGTGCGAAAGTGCCGGGACTGTTTTTTTTTGGAAATGGTATATTATTTTTGAGAATGCCAGAACACAAACCAAAGCATCATGCACAAGAATGGTAAATCCAAGGCTGACTTATCTCCTCAGCGTTTCTTCACCAACGCGAAGGAGACCTTGAAGAAGAGCCCTATTAAATCAGAGCATTACCATGATGCTAAGTTTGTTGCAGAAGCTTCGGGTATGGCATATCTGGCTGCATTGAAAGCAATCTATGAATATGCGGAGAGCAAGGGAATTTCCCTTAAAAAAGATCGCCCGAAATCATATGAAGGCGTTTCGCACCTGATTGAGAAGCTGCCGCAGCGAAATAAACTTCATCATAAATTCAAATCGGTTTATGACATTCTTCATGTAGGTGGTTACTATAATCAATTCACTTCTGTAAAGGTGATCAAATATGGCTTTAAGGAAGCCGAAGATATTTTGAAGATGCTCGACTAACTTTTGTTACTTCCTTCCTAAAGATTTTAAAAAACTCAACCATGAGCGTGGTTCGGGTTTTTTGTTTTTAGGGAAGGAAGGGGATTCAGAGTGTTGCGGCAGTAATGTCGCTGTGTCCCCCACCTTCGGAAGGGACACGGCAACGGAGCAATTTTTTTCTTCGCTGAAGAACACACGCTATTTTTGAAGACATCAGCACAAGATCAATGAAGACAGCACCTCTCATCATTTGGTTTGTTCTTACCGTAGGCTCAGTGAGGGCGCAACAATTGACTCCGCGACAACTCTATGGTGAATTGTTCGACTCCGTTCAGTTGAATTCTGTTTTTCATGATCAGAAAACATTTGTTGATTGCACACCAAAGCAAGAACCACGGGAGATTGTTTCAGCATATCAATCAGAAAAAAATCAACCGGACTTTGATCTGAAGAAATTTGTACCCGATCATTTTAATCCGCCGGTTGAAAAAAGTTCAACTTATCAATCGGATGTCAACGCAGGTGTGGTGAAGCATATTGAAGATTTGTGGGTAGCACTTCTTCGCAATCCTGATGAGGAATTTTCTTCTGATCCGAGTCTGCTTCCACTCCCCCATCCGTACATTGTTCCCGGTGGCCGATTTCGTGAAATCTATTACTGGGATTCGTATTTCACCATGCTTGGGTTAGAAGAAAGCGGCGACACTTCAATCATTGAAGACATGGTGAAGAATTTTGGTTACCTCATTGATGAATATGGTTTTATTCCGAATGGAAACCGCACTTATTATCTCTCCCGATCGCAGCCACCTTTTTTCTCACTGATGGTTGAACTACTTGCAGATTTGAAAGGAGAAAAAATTTATCAGCAGTTTCTTCCTGAGTTATTGAAGGAGTACAATTTTTGGATGAAGGGAAGGGAAACGCTTTCTGCGGGAAAAGCCATCAATCATTCAGTCAATCTCAATGGCGAAATTCTGAATCGCTACTTCGATCATGACAGCGTACCCCGCGAAGAATCATTCTTCCAGGATGTGGAAGAAGCCAAGACTTCTTCTCAATCACAAAAAGAATTTTACAACAACGCCCGCACAGGTGCTGAATCAGGATGGGATTTCAGCAGCCGCTGGTTTGCCGATGAACGGCGTCTCGCTACCATTCAAATCACACAACTTATTCCCATTGATTTGAATTGCCTGCTTTATCATCTGGAACATACCATTGCCAAAGCCTATGAAGTCAGCAATGATCAAGCATCATCCGCGAGGTTTAATTCAAAGGCAGAAGCGCGAAAGCAAGCGATTCAGAAATTCTGCTGGAATGATTCACTGAAATTTTTCTGTGACTACAATTTCATTCAAAAAAAATCATCGGGTAACTTAACGCTTGCTGCAATGTTCCCACTGTACTTTCAAATTGCCACTGACAAACAGGCTTCACAGGTGAAAAAAGAATTGAAGAAAAAATTTCTGATGCCCGGCGGTGTAGTTACCACGTTAAACAATACCGGTCAGCAATGGGATGCACCGAACGGATGGGCTCCCCTTGAATACATTACGATTGAAGGACTCAATCATTATAATCAGAGGCAGCTCGCAAAAAAAATTGCAAGGCGATGGATTGCACTCAATGTGAAAGTTTTTGTATCAACCGGCAGATTGATGGAGAAATACAATGTCGAAGATGTAAACCTTACGGGTGGTGGTGGTGAATATCCGCTGCAAGACGGATTCGGCTGGACGAATGGTGTGTTGTTGAAATTGATTCGTGAATATGGATACAGGGAGTAAATGAAAATTCAAATCAGTTTATGACATTTTGCATTTAGGCGGTTATTATAACCAGTTCACTAATGTGAAAGTTATTAAAGAGGGCTTTAAGGAAGCAGAGGATATTTTGAGAATGCTGAATTGAACTTTGTTCTTCCTTATTTCAAGATATAAGAAACCCACATCGCGAAAACGGTTTTGGTTTTTTGTTTTTAGGGCAGGGTATTATGGCGACGGAGTAAAGTCACAGATTATAAAACCGGATACACTGCCTTATAAATTGAAAGAAAACAGGATTTGGCAGTTGAATTTATCATTTCATTGCAGAGCATGTTATTCAACTTCATCTGAAAAAGGCCCTATTTTTCTTTGGTCTTGACACAGCGAAAACCGCAATGTTCCAAACCTGTATCCGGAGAAGTTTTCATCCGCGCAGTGATTCGGTAGCTTGAGCAATAGCTATCGTTACATAAAAATGACCCGCCGCGGTTCACTCTTTTAGGAACTGTTGGCTCGTCAGGATCAAAGCTTGATTCCGGGCCTGCGGGATTATCAGAGATATTTTGCTCCGATAATTTAGTATAATAATCATGGCGGTACCAGTCGCTGCACCATTCCCATACATTTCCCGCCATATCGTACAGGCCATACCCATTCATTGGATATGATTTAACGGGTGCCATGAGCTCATGGCCATCTTCCAGAGTATTTTTAACAGGAAAATTACCATCCCAGGTATTGGCATACTTCCAGTAAGATGTGTCATTTCCCCACGGATAGATAACTCCCTTTTTACCTCCCCGGGCAGCGAATTCCCACTCAGCTTCAGTTGGTAATCTTTTACCAGCCCATTTGCAATAAGCCTGTGCATCATCCCATGAAACGTGCACTACCGGATAATTTTCTTTGCCTTCAACAGAGCTCCCCTTACCGATAGGATGCTTCCAGTCGGTTCCGTGTATCCAGGTCCACCATTGGCCGATATCATTCAGTCTTACTGCATCGGAAGGTGGTGTAAAAACGAGGGAGCCCGGAGCTAACATAGAGTCAGGTGGTCTTTGTGCGCCGGGAGGAAGTTGTTTTTTTATTTCATCCCAGTCTATTGGCTTCTCAGCGGTAGTGATGTAACCGGTTGCTTTTACAAACGCTGCAAATTGAACGTTGGTTACCTCGGTTTCATCCATGTAAAATCCTTCAACATGTACTTTGTGGGCAGGTTTCTCATCAGGCCGTGCCTGCGGGTCAGTATCTGTTCCCATAATGAAATCTCCCCCGGCAATCCAAACCATTCCCGGTGGATTAGGTGAAACAGCAGGCGTAAAATTTCCCGGCAGCATTAATAAATGATCACTGGAAATAAAAATGAGCAGAGAAGAGTAAATAAGGGTGGAGATCATTTTAAGACTTAAATTTGAATACCAAAATTAATCTGTTACGGCTTGTAAACAGAGATCACGGTAAAAAAGTCAATGCAATGAACCGGTGATAACGATTTTCTTTTTCTTCCAATTAATTTCCGGGAAGTCATGAGTATTATCAATTTTTACCTCAAGAAAATAAATTCCGGGAAAAACACCTTTCAGATTAATTTCATGTTTAAGATTAGGGGAAGATAGCTTTTCAGAATAATAAACCGTTCGCCCCAATGTGTTAATTATATTAATTGAAGCAAATCCATCGGCAGGCAGGTTTGATAATTCAACATTGAAAATACCATTGGAAGGATTAGGGTAAACATCAATCAAACCGATTGTTTCAGGGTAATCCAGTCCGGATATCAAAAAATAAAAGTTCGCCGAAGATCTGCACCCTGCCTCACTTGAAACCACCACTGTATAAAGACCTGACTGTGTAACGGTATAGGATTGATTGGTCGCGCCGGGGATATCGATACTATTGTATTGCCATTGATAAAAAGGCGACGGGCTTGAGGTGAGTACATAGCCGTTTTGTGAAATGACCGGGATTGAGGGTGTAGGGTATACAACGATGTAATCCATGAGCAGCAAAGTATCGGTCACATTATTAACCCCTGTGGAAATCAGTGTGACATCATAGCTTCCCGACAAATTATAGCATATATCTTCCGGATTCTGCAGCGTGGAAGAAGACGGATTTCCGCCTTCAAAAAGCCATTGCCAGCTTACCGGATTGTTTTGCGATGAATCAAAAAAACCGATGCAGAATTTCTCACACACACTTGTATCACTTGCTGTAAATAGAAGAGTGTTGCAAGGAATATGACTGAGGGTAATAGTATCAGCAGTGCTACAGGTGGCATTGCTCACCATAACTGAATATTCACCCGAAGCACTTACCGGAATACTTTGAGTTGTATCGCCGGTTGACCATAAAAAGTCAGCTCCTGTATTGCCGGCATCCAGTTGAAAAGTATCTCCCTCGCAAATTGAAGTGTCATTTCCCAGGGTAACTGAAAGCAATAGAGGCAGTGAGTAGGAAAAAGAAAGACCTGTAAGATAGGATGTGGCAGAAGAATCCCCGGCTTCAGCGCCATAAGTTGTATTATAGCAGTAGGCAAGTGGATTCAATATAATACCCGCTGCGCCCGGTAATGTGTTAGTGGTAACATTTACCGGTAAGGATGAGCCGCTGATATAGATCACGCCGGTACCGCCTCCACCGCCGGTACCCGCGCATCCCCAGGTATTGCCCGTCCCCTGGTATCCGCCATCACCCCCATTTGCCTGTAATGTTAATGAGGACAATGTGAAATCCTGGACATCCAGAAGTACAGTTCCGCCGCCTCCGCCCCCGCCGACACCATCACCAATTCCCCCTCCCATGATTAATTCGTCAAACCCGTCAGCAATAATTTGGCGGCCGTTGCCCACAACATATTTAGCCTTAATGATTATGATGCCGCCACCATTTGCACCCCCGCTTCCTACGCCATTATTGAAATCACCACAACCGCCACCGCCACCGATAAAAATTTTACCAAGGTTGTAAGGCATGGCTGCGCCGCCTATTCCGCCGTTTTCGTTTACGATGCAGCTTTCTAATTCATTTCCACCCTTGCCACCGTTAGTATAGTTTCCTCCACCACCCCCGCCGGTATTGTGCTTATTACCGCCACCACCTCCATTGGCCTGCTTGCCCCTGCCTGCCTCCCTCGTTGAACTTAAAACATATATACCCTCGCCTTTTTGCGCCCCTCCCTTTGTCCATGTGCTTCCTCCCTGATACAAATCATAATAATACCCGTCAATGTTGTTGTTACCACAAGCGCCATCGGGGTTATTTGAGATGATGCCTCCCAGGAAACCTTTTCCTGAAGCATCAATATCAGCATTAAGACTCAGCGTATCGGAAACAAAAAATACCAAAACCCCTCCGGTAATACCATTCCAGTCCTGTGGAAATAATGATGATGTCACAACTGCATCGGAATAGGATGGTACTCTGATTATCTGCAAATAGCCTGATGGCAGGTACAAGTTCTGAAGCTTTCCTGCAAGTGTGATTTGATTTACAGAAATATTGGTAACACTGCTGAATTCATAATTTCCAGCATTGCCAAAATCAGTAACGTCGCCAAATGAAGAGGTATTGGAAGAATCAATGGTGGCACCCTTCATCTGTATAAGCATTACTGTATCACCTGTTGCAAAGCCACCGGCATCACTCACGGCTATCACATCACCGCATCCGGCAGTATCAATGGAAATCACCGAAGCATAAGTATTGATAATACCGCTGATGGACTCAGGTTGTGCAATGATGGTATGGAAATGCAAAAGAAAAATCAAAAAACTTAACAGCAGGTTTTTACAGTATTTCATTAAATGGGTTTGTTTAAAGTTAAATTATTTCCAGTTGATTGAGTTAAATTAAACTTTTATCTGAATTCATGAAAATAATATTATAACCGCCTGTTTATATTCGCAGAATATCTTTAGCTGCACGAAAACATTAGTGTTTCTACTTCATAAAACAATTCGGAGCAATGAAAAAAATCGGAGTACTCCATGGAATGGAAAGAAGCTTTCCCGAAGTATTTATTAACCGGGTTAACTCAAAAAAAATGGAGGGCATTGTGGCAGAAGCCGTGCATATTGATAAAGTTGCGCAGGCGCTCCCGACTGAATATGCGGTGATCTTTGACCGCATTTCACAGGATGTTCCATTCTACCGTTCTTATCTTAAAAATGCCGCGCTGATGGGGGCAGCGGTGATCAACAATCCTTTCTGGTGGAGCGCTGATGATAAATTTTTCAATAATTGCCTCGCTATAAAAGTGGGTGTACCTGTTCCCAAAACGGTAATGCTTCCCTCATATCAGCATCCTGACGATACTTCCGCAGATTCATTCAGCAATCTTGCAAGTCCCCTCGACTGGGATAAAATGCTGGGTTATGTTGGGTTCCCGGCTTTCATGAAGCCTTATGCAGGAGGAGGCGGGAAACATGTTTATAAAATCCATGATTCCGAAGAGCTGTTTGCGAAGCATGCTGAAACCGGACAGCTTGTAATGCTGCTGCAGGAAGCCATTGAATTTGATTCTTATTTCAGGTGCTACTGCCTGGGAGGAAAGCATGTGCGCATCATGCATTATGAACCAAGAAATCCTTCCCATCTGCGTTATGTTGCAAACCACATTGTAACTCCGGAATTGATGAAAACAATGAATCAATACGTTTTAAAGCTTAATCATGCTTTAGGCTATGATTTCAATACAGTGGAGCTTGCAGTTAGAGATGGGATTCCTTATGCAATTGATTTCGGCAATCCCGCCCCTGATGCTGATAAGAATTCAGTGGGTGAAGAAAACTTTGAATGGGTAGTTGAAAACGCAGCGAATATGGCCATTGAAAAAGCCCTCGCACATAAGCCCGGTGAAGATAATCTCACATGGGGAACCTTTATGAAGAATGCAACACAGGGAAAAGGCATATCAGTGGCAAGCAGCAATTAAACGATTTATGGCATGCGGAATTAGGGCGAAGTCTTTTACCCGCAACAGGGAAAAAAGCTCAGCAGATAATAATTAATTTTTCACATGAACCAGCTATTCACGATCGGCATTGAAGAGGAGTTCATGATCATCAATCCTGAAAGCCGGGAGCTCGTGTCACACATGCATGAGGTAGTGGAAGGAGGTAAAATAATCCTGAATGAGCAGGTTAAAGCTGAAATGCACAAAGCGGTGGTGGAGCTGGGAACCAACGTTTGTCATGATGTAAAAGAGGCCCGTGCAGAAGTAAAAAAGCTTCGCAGCATTATCTCAGGCATTGCACAAAACCAGGGCTGTTGCATTGGCGGGGCCGGCGCACATCCTTTTTCGCGCTGGCAGGATGCAGTAATTACTGATCACCCACGCTACCAGGAGATTGTGAATGAGATGCAGGATGCTGCCAGAAGCAATTTGATATTTGGTCTTCACGTGCACGTTGGGATTGATTCACGAAAAACAGGAATTCAGATCATGAATGCGGTGCGTTACTTATTGCCGCACATCTTTGCCCTATCTACGAATTCCCCTTTCTGGCTGGGAAGAAAAACAGGTTTCAAATCCTACCGGTCCAAAGTGTTTGATAAATTTCCACGTACCGGCATTCCTGAAGATTTCGACAGTGCAAGCGAGTTTGATGAGTATGTAGCCCTGCTGGTAAAGACCGGCTGTATTGATAACGGAAAAAAAATTTGGTGGGATCTCAGACTTCATCCTGTTTATTCCACCCTTGAATTCCGGATATGTGATGTACCCATGCGGCTCGATGAAACCATTGCCCTTGCCGCAATCATGCAGGCAGTTGTAGCCAAGCAATATAAGCTGATGCAGCAGAACGTTACCTTCCGGACTTACAGGCGCGCGCTTATAAATGAAAATAAATGGAGAGCGGCACGATATGGTATCGAAGGCAGGCTCATTGATTTTGGTAAAGAACAGGAGGTTCCCTTTCCGCAGTTGGTCGAAGAGCTGATTGACTTTGTTGATGATGTAGTGGATGAGCTCAACAGCCGCGATGAGGTAAATTATCTGCGCCAGATTTTAAAGATGGGTACCGGCGCTGACCGCCAGCTGGAGGTGTTCAATAAAAACGGAGGCGATCTTAAAAAGGTAGTGGATTTTATTGTGACCGAAACCAATGAGGGACTTGATTAGCCCGTTACATAAAATTCACTTCTTTATCTATGTTTAGGAATGTGCTTCATTTACGCTCTGCAGCACATACCCCTTTTAGTAGTAATATGTTAAAAGGTTCTGAATCCTTTACAAAATCTTTTAACTTTGACGGAACACGCTGTCAGCATCTGTTTCCGGTATCAAAGCCGGATTGATTTCATGAAAAACCAGAAAAACATACAATTCCATGGATCCTCAAACTCTCTATATCATTATTGGAGCCGTAGCTGGCCTGGCCATCGGCATAAGTATCGGAGCACTTATTTTCAAAGCTAATACCAGGCGAAAAGAAGAATCAGCACAGCAGGAAGCACAGCGAATAATTAATGAGGCCAGGTTGGCTGCAGAATCATTTAAAAATGAGAGGCTGCTTGAAGCCAAGGAAGAAATCCTGAGGCATAAAAGTGAGTTTGAGCGCGAAACACTCCAGAAAGAAAAAGCTGCCGAGCAGGCTGAGCAGCGTATCCGTTCGCGTGAGCAATCGCTGAATTCAAAAACAGAGGGTGTTCAGCGCCGGGAGCAGGAGCTGGAAACGATCAAGCAAAATCTTAACCGGCAGTTAGAGGTTATTGCTGTGAAGAAGGGTGAGTTTGAAAAACAACAGGAGGAGCATATTAACCGGCTTGAATCCGTTTCAAAACTTACCCAGAGTGAGGCTAAATCACAGCTTATAGAATCGTTGAAAGGCCAGGCACAAAGCGAGGCCATGGGATATGTTAAGGTCATCATGGATGAAGCCAAACTCAAAGCCAATAAAGAGGCAAAAAAGATTGTAATACAAACCATTCAGCGTGTTGCTGCCGAGCATGCCATTGAAAACTCAATCAGCTCATTTCACCTTGACAGTGATGATGTTAAAGGACAAATCATCGGTCGGGAAGGAAGAAATATCCGCGCATTGGAAGCTGCTACGGGAGTAGAAATTATAGTAGATGATACGCCTGAAACCATTGTGATCTCAGGATTTGATCCGGTTCGCCGCGAGATTGCCCGCCTTGCACTTCAGCGCCTCGTGACTGATGGAAGAATTCATCCTGCGAGAATCGAGGAAGTAGTTGAAAAAATCCGTAAGCAGATAGAGGATCATATTGTTGAGATTGGAGAAAGAACGGTGGTGGAGCTCGGTATTCACGGTATGCATGCAGAATTGATCCGGATTGTGGGAAGAATGAAATTCCGCTCCTCCTACGGGCAAAATTTATTGATGCATTCTAAAGAAACCGCAAACCTTTGTGCGATCATGGCTGCAGAATTAGGATTGAATCCCAAAATTGCAAAGCGTGCAGGACTCCTGCATGATATCGGAAAAGTGCCTGAGGAAGAACAGGAACTGAGCCATGCATTGCTGGGCATGAAGATAGCCCAGAAATACAATGAGCATGCAGCAGTTTGCAACGCTATAGGTGCTCACCATGATGAAATTGAAATGGCCTACGTAATATCCCCGATAGTTCAGGCCTGTGATGCCGTATCAGGTGCAAGGCCGGGTGCGCGCCGCGAAATGATGGAGCAATACCTTCAGCGATTAAAAGATCTTGAGAGCCTTGCCCTCACTTATGAGGGCGTTGAGAAAGCTTATGCAATACAGGCCGGACGAGAGCTGCGTGTAATAGTTGAGGCTGATAAAATTTCTGACAAGCAATCCGAAGACATCTCATTTGCAATGTCGCAGAAAATTCAAAATGAAATGACCTATCCCGGCCAGATAAAAGTAACAGTGATCCGGGAGAAGCGGGCGGTAAGCTTTGCTAAATGATTACTACTTTCCCCTATACAATGATGCCTGATGTGAGCTTACTGTTATAATAATAGCTTAATTAAATATGGCATTTGCGTTAACTGATATAATGCGAATTTCTTTCCGCCGTTTTCAGGAAATTATATAATTTCATATAATCAGTTAGCAGGTATTGACTACGGTTAAACCCTGTAAAAAATAGGATATTTCTAAATCCTGACTGATCCCTGCAAATCCCCTGTTATTTTTGTTAAGATTTCGTTATGCCTCTTTACCGGCAATACACCCGTGACCGGATCAATCCTTTCATAAAAATTTTTTCTTCAATCTTCAGGAAACCAAGCTGCCGGAAAATGTGATCATAATCAGGGAGTTTTTTTGCTGAAATATTTGAAATGATGTTGAAGAATTCATACATAAATTTTATCAGTAAGCGCTGAAGTCTTTTTTCGGTGTAAAAAAAATCAGCAAAGAGCAAGAACCCGTTTACTTTCAGCGATGAGGCAAGGATCTTTGAAAATTCAAGCGCTTCTTCATTTTTAAAACAATCCATTACAAAGAAACTGGTGGCAACATCATACTGTTTCCCGGCGGGAATGGAATGGTGATCGCCACATATGAAATTCACACGCGACCGGAACTTTTTATTAAGCCGGTGCTCTGCTATTTTAATCATACCACTGGATGGCTCTATAAAATCAATCATCATTTCATGATTTTTTTCGAAGAGCTCATTCAGAATGTTTCCCGTACCGCCGCCCATGAGCAATACGCGCCCCCGTAAAGGAATTTTATTCAGAAATGATCTTTTAGCATCTTTCAAATTGTTTCCATAAACCAGTTGCGATAGGGGATCATAAAAAGGTGCGATGCGATTGAAGTTTGCAGCCATGCAGGTTTTTACAGAATCAATTTCAGCAGTATAGAATAGTGTTTTTAAAATGAAAATTGATTCCTGAAATCACGCAACTCTGTTTCGAGTTCAGAGCCGGGCAGATCAAGATACTGATACAATTTACTTTCTGGTGCAACTTTTAATTCCTGCATGCTGATGTGCTGATTGATATGAAAGTATTCAAGGCCGGGAAATATCAGTTTCATCACATCCAGGATGTCAAGAATCTCAAGGTTTTTATCGGAAAGATTGTAAGTGCCGGAAGGGATTTCAGTATGCGGCATCTGTGAAAGCAGGTGGCTCACTTTATTTATGTGAATGAAGGAGCGCGACTGTTTTCCGGAGCCATTGATAGTAACCCTGCCTGTAAAGTTTGCATCGAACATAAAGCGGTTGATTACGGCATCAAACCGCATTGATTTGCTGTAGCCATAAACATTTCCGCACCGAACAACAATGGTGGAAATTCCTTTTTTACCCGGGGTTTGAATTTCAAACAATCGCCTAACATGTTCTTCTGCTCTCACTTTGGAGATACCGTAAAAGCTTGTGGGATGAGGTGGAGTTTCTTCCGTTGCGCCTGTTGCAGCGCTACCATAGATTGAAGCGCTGCTGGTAAAAATCAGCTTTTTAACAGGGCTTTCTTCCAGTGCATACACAAGCTCTGCAGTTCCCCAGTGGTTGATCTGCTCGAAGAAGTGGGAATCAATGTTGGCGAATGGGGTGGTGACTTTCGCAGCGAGATGGAATACAACATCGATATCTTTCAGCTCCTTTCTGATCCTGCGTGAATCGAGAATATCACCCTGAACAAACTTTATCCTTTTATTCCCCGGATTGCCTCCCAGAAAAAAATTGAAGCTGCCGCGACTGAGATTATCATACACAACAATCTTCTCCACACCGGGGTGCTTCAATAATTCATTTACCAGTTCTGTTCCGATATAGCCGGCTCCGCCGGTGATGAGGATATTCATATTTCACTTCTGTTACAGCTTAAATCTCTCAGCTAATTTGCGGATATTCCGGAATTAAAATATTGAAGTAAAAATATTCCATGCTAACGGGCTACCCAGGTCAATTTCTTCAACTACTATTTCTTTTTTACTCCCTGATGCATGGGTGATTCAATAAACCTACTTTTATTAAAAGAAACTTTTGAATAATTCAACAAAGTTATCAGACACCTTATTTACAATATACACAACTCCGGCATTTTTTCAGACAACCGGCAACTTACAACTGTAAAATCTTTCTCAAAAAAAACAATCATGCTCAGTTCCCCAAAAAAACTCTTGTCCAAACACGCTCTAAATGAAAAACTTTATACGCTTCCTTTCTGCTTCGGTGCGGATACGTACACTCTTAGTTTCTGTTTGCTTCATCAATGCAGCTGAGGGACAAAATACATGGACGGTTCTCAGTGTTCCCGACAATCCAAATGAATACACCACGTCTTCCTTCATCAATGATGAGGAAGGATGGATGCTGGACAATACCACTGTTCTCTGGCATACAACCGATGGTTGTGCAACACTCGACACGATTTTCACTGACAAGGCTTTTCTGAAACTGGATTTTGTTGATCCTCTTATTGGATATGCTCTCGATGCAGCTGAAGCCTACAAGACAACAGATGGTGGCTTCTCATGGACGACACTTGTGCTTCCCGGAAGTATCATTAATTCACTTTACTTTTTAAACAAGGATACAGGATTCATCAGCGGATCATACTCGATTTACAGAACCACGGATGGCGGAGCAAGCTGGATAACAATTTCACCCGGGTATTATGGGATAAATTTTTATGACTATTTCTTCCTGAATGATTCAGTGGGCATTGCTGTATCCGGTGACTATAATTACGACTATTATTATGGGACAATGTAGAGAACAACAGACTGCGGACTAACGTGGAGCAGTACGTATTACGATGGCTATTCCTTCATGTATTCCCTCTGGTTTACGAATAAAGATACAGGATGGGCTGCAGGTTTATATAATGATGCCGGCCTGGGTCCTCAACCTGAGATCCTTCGCACTAATGATGCAGGGCAAACCTGGCAGAATATCTATCAAGTGGATGCACTTCCTTCCGGCGAAAGCTTCGTTGACATACGATTCAAAAAAAATGAAAAGGATGGATTTGTATTGGCAGAATTTTCCTACGATGCTGCAACCACCGATGGAGGAATAAATTGGGGACTCACCCACGATACTGATACCTCTGGTCTTCCATTTTTGTACGGGATATACAATACCCTGGATGGATTTGAAGATATGTATCTCGCAGGCCAATATGGAACTCTTCTTAAATGGAAAAAAGACTCTTCAGAATGGCAGGATGTTTCAGGCCGCCTTTGCTCATGGATCAATGACATCTCATTCTCTTCCGGCAGTCATGGGTGGATCTCTTCCGGTAGGGGAATTCTGAAGACTATTGACGGCGGACAAAACTGGAATTCAGTAGCGAGTCCACTGCTAAACATGAAAGTGATTGATGGAGTGAATGACAGTTTAATTATTTCCAGCGATGCAAATAATATTTATAGAAGTATTAATGGAGGACAAAGCTGGAGTACAGTTTATTCGGGAAGCGACACTTCAATGAATGCAAGAGATATCAGAATGATCGATGAAACCACCGGATATATTTTTTCATTCACAGGAAAT
>JBDSEA010000126.1:0-5184 GCA_039920305.1 Chitinophagales bacterium | reverse complement strand
TGAGCCGGTAGCATAGGCGTTGATCTGATCAGGAGTAAATGTGATTCCATAGGTTTCTCCCATTTTTTCAATTAAGATTTTTCTGCTTGCCTGATTATCAAGGTCAAAGAACACCCTTCCGTCAGGTGCAACCGAAATGGTGATTTTCCCTTTATCGGCCACAGTAGCTGTAGAGGTAGAGCTTGGCGTTGTTACCTGCACAGGCTCATCGGGACGAAACTTGGTGGTAAGAATAAAAAAGGTAACCAGCAGAAATGCCATATCTACCATGGGGGTCATATCCATGACGATACTGGTTTTTGGTGCTTTGACTTTTGACATCGCTCTTTAGTTGTAACGTGAAGCAAAGGTGTTGGTGATGCTATATCCTGCCTCATCAATATTGTAAGTAAGTGAATCAATTTTATTTGAAAAATAATTGTATGCAATAATTGCAAGCGCCGAAGTAGTAATTCCCGTTGCAGTATTTACAAGCGCCTCAGAAATTCCATTTGAAAGCGCCACAGAATCGGCTGCACCGGAGTGACCCATTGCAGCAAAAGCGCGAATCATGCCTAACACCGTACCAATCAAGCCTGCGAGCGTGCCCAGTGGAGCAAGGGTTGCCAGGAACGGAAGATTGCGCTGAAGCATGGGCAATTCAAGTGATGTCGCTTCCTCAATTTCTTTTTGTATCGCAAGCAGCTTTTGTTCTTTAGTCAATTGGGTATTTACAGCCATCTCTTCATAAGTTTTTAAGCCGCTCTTGATCACATTCGCAACAGATCCCTTTTGATTGTCGCATTCTCTCATGGCATCGGCCACATTGTTTTGAGTTAAATTGTATTGGATCTTTCTAACAAAGCTTGCAATATTTCCCTTGCCTGTAGCTTTTGAAAGCGTGAGCAGCCGCTCTATGGTGAACACAAGAACCATCATGAGCATGGTAAGAATGATGGGTACCAGAAATCCGCCTTTAAACATTATTCCATACAAATCACCATCCTTTGGAACATTACGCTCCGCATCCACAAAATGTATTTGATTTCCGAGAATAAAATAATAGATGCATTCAGCCACAATCAAGCATGCGACTATGACTATAATAGGGAACATTCCGGGAGCAGTGTTTTTTTTCATTGTAATTTTTTTTGAGTTGACGGATTTTAGGGTTGAATTTTTTTATAAGGTGGTAAAGTTAAACTTTGATCTTAATGCACAAAACAACATACAAAAGATAAAATTGTGATGTTAAATTAATTCGACATTGCTGTGACACATCATTTATTCTGTTCCATTTCTTTCCTGGCGATGCTGTGGTGACGGCTGTAAAGAAAATAAACAACAAGCCCTACCCCGGTCCAGGCAAGAAAACCCATCCACGTCTGGTTGTCAAGACCATACATCATTGCAGCACATACCAGGATGCCCATGATAGGTACAAAAGGTACCCATGGGGTGGTGAAAGCACGTTTCAGGCCGGGTTGTTTCACCCGCATGATCCATACACCAGCACTAACCAGAAGGAATGCTGAGAGCGTACCGATGCTGGTTAGATCACCGGTGAGTGAGCCGGGAATGAATGCAGCAAATAATCCGCAGAATACAAGGAAAATCCAGTTTGATTTATAGGGTGTTTTAAATTCCGGATGCACATCGGAAAATATTTTAGGAACGAGACCATCGCGGGACATGGAGTAGAAAACCCTTGACTGGCCAAGCAGCATAACTAATATCACTGATGAAAATCCGGCAAGAATGGCAACCGTGACAAAATTTGCCAGCCAGCCATAACCTTCCATGTAGGTTTCAATTGCGTAAGTAACTGACGCCTCCCTGCCTGCATTTCTGAAATCTTCAGTGGTGGCAACCCCAGTGAGCACATATGAAAATAAAATGTAGAGCACGGTGCATATCGCAAGCGATAACAGAATGCCCATCGGCATATCACGCTTCGGATTTTTTGCTTCCTGTGCGGCTGTGGATACTGCATCAAAACCAATGAAGGCAAAGAATACCGTTCCGGCTCCGGCTAAAATTCCCATAAATCCGCCGAATGAATGACTTGCTCCATGCGGATCAATGTAGGTGCCTGAAGAGGGAATGAATGGGGTATGATTCGCAGGATTTATGAATGACCACCCGAATAAAATAAAAAGACAAACGATGGCAACCTTGAGAATCACAATCAATGCATTTACAATCGCAGAGCCATGAGTTCCACGGATGAGCAGCATGGTTAGTAACAGCAAAATCACCAGTGCAGGAAGATTGGCAATTCCATGGACCCCTGCAATTCCATCAGCTTCCATGGTAGAGACGAGAAAGGGAGAATGGCACCATTGATAGGGTACCTTCATATCAAAATTTGCAAGAAACTTGTTGAGATATTCTGACCACGCGATGGAAACCGTGGCCGCACCAAGACCATATTCTAAAATTAATTCCCATCCAATTACCCACGCTACGAATTCACCAAGTGTGGCGTAAGAATAGGTGTAAGCACTTCCCGCAATAGGGATTGTTGAAGCAAATTCTGCATAGCATAGTCCTGCAAAAAGACAACCCACTGCAGCAATTATGTATGAGTAGGTTACTGACGGCCCGGCATGTTCCGCTGCTGCGGCAGCCGTTCTTACAAATAATCCCGCGCCAATGATGGCGCCAATACCAAGCAGTACAAGATGACCAACGCCAAGCGTTCGCTTAAACTGATGCTCGCCGGTAGCTTCCGCCTGGCCCATTATTTTATCTATGGATTTTCTTATGAAGAGTGGGTTAGCCATTGATATAGATTGTTTTCCAAGCGGGCAAAATAGGAATTATTTAAAGAAAGATAAATAAATGCCGGCAAGGGTGCAGGGCGAATGAATCAGGTAATTTTTTCTTTTCAATACTTTCACCATCGCTATGCAAAAAAGAATTTTTCTCCTCTGTTCAATTACTTTTTTTTGTTTCTCCTGCACAAAAAAGACGCCGTTGCAAATATTGATTCACGATGCCGATGTGGTAAAAGTGTTGCTGTACTCAGAAAACCGATTGGTGCTTCATTACGAAAGCAATGATGTAAATAAAATTCAGCAATGGAAAAATTTTATAGCAGAAGATACAGTCCCATTGCTCAAAGATTGCGAACCTCAGGGGAAAATTATTTTCAGGACTTCTGAAGATTCCACAGTAATGAATTTCTCTATGAAAAATGGCTGCACTTATGTTAACTATGATCTGAATGAAATCAATTATAACAAGCCGCTAACGGATCGTGGCTTGCAATACATTGATAGCCTGATGAGGGTGCAGTAAAATTTTCTAGCTGATTCTCCGGACAATAATTATATCCTGATTTCAGAAATTATTCCGGGTAATATTCCAATCAGCAAGGTTATAAACGTCAATACCATCAGCAAAATAACAATGGCAGAAGAAACCGGGAGTGATTCAGAATCCCCTTTTAAAGCGTAAGCGGAAATCACAGGGCGTAAATAATAATAGAGAGAAATAAAAGAGCTGATGACTGCGAATATGACCAGCCAGATCCATCCGCTTGAAATCGCCGAGGAGAAAATATAAAATTTCGCGAAGAATCCGGCAGCTGGCGGAATGCCAGCGAGTGATAGCATGGAAACCGTAAGTGCGAAAGCGATCCATGGCTGTGATCTTGCTAAGCCAATGAAAGAATGCTGCTCATCATTTTCTTTTCCTCTTTCAACAATCGATACGATGGTGAATGCAACGAGTGAGGCGCAGGTGTAGGCAGCGGAATAAAACAATACCGCGCTGTTTGATATTTTATTTCCCGCCATCAATGCGATCAGCATGTACCCCGCATGTGCGATGCTTGAATAAGCAAGCATCCTTTTCACACTTTTCTGATAAATGGCTATGATGTTTCCGGCCAGCATGGTAACCACTGCGATGATCCATAGTATTTCCTGATAAGTTGGTTGCGCTGCAATAAATGTGTTTTCCAGCAGCCTAAGGAATGCAGCAAAGGCAGCGACCTTTCCAACCGTTGCCATGTACCCTGTAATGATGGTTGGTGCCCCCTGGTAAACATCGGGCGTCCAGAACTGGAATGGAAAGGCTGCCACTTTAAAAAGCAACCCGATCAGCATCATGATGATGCCGGTGATGATGAATGCATCAGGCTGCCCTGCATGCTGCTGAATGTAAAATCCAATCGGGGTAAGGTAGAAAGAGCCGGTGGCGCCGTAAAGCATGGCAATGCCGAATAAAAGGAATCCGGTGGAGAAGGCGCCCATCAAAAAATATTTCATGGCTGCCTCATTGCTCAGCAAATCTTTTTTCCTGGTTCCGGCCAGCACATAAAGACTGAGTGAAAGAATTTCCAAACCCAGAAACAACATCAGCACATTATTGAAGGAAACCATTACGACTGCGCCTGCAAGCGAAAAAATGATTAGCGAATACACTTCCGGAAAATGTTGCTCATTCTCGCCATGTATGAAAAAATAAAAGAGAATGGTGAAAATGGCACCCATGAAGCACACTGCAGAAAATGCAATGGCAAAATTGTCGAACACCATCATGTTATTAAACAGATGCGCATTCGAATTCCAGGCATACAGGTCAAGAATGACGATGCCGGCCATTCCCAACAATACAACCGGCATCAGTATCCTGCGCATGTTGAAGATGCCTCCGAACATGGCAAGCATTCCAAGAATGGTGAGGGAGATGAGGACGTTCATTGAAGAGGTGCGCAAAATAAAAACTATTCCGGCAGAGAGTTTATAGTAATACCATTGCCCCCGGATACCACGGTGGAATTTTACATAGTATCCTTTAGCGATGTAGCTATATATAGATCTGTGCACAAAGCAATGGCGAAGCGATCATTAATGTTTAGATTATGCTTGGTAAAATCGCATTGGTTAAGGAAATTCCCATTACTCCCGGACTTAACACAACGTCACTTGATTTTGAAGGTCAATCCTCCGGTATCTATCTATGCAAAATTGTAATTGATGGAAGCGTACAGGAAGCAAAAATTATAAAAGAATAATCATAGCAGAATTTATTGCTTTACAAACTTTGCGCTGGCAGCATTATTAGCAGTCCTGACTGTAATGAGATAGATCCCTGAAGGTAAATCCTCAACCGAAAGTATGAGAGAGCTATCGCTAAATTTTACTGTGGCTTGCTTTATTACTTTTCCACTGATGGTGGCAATTGAAATCACAG
>JBDSEA010000125.1:0-20238 GCA_039920305.1 Chitinophagales bacterium | reverse complement strand
TCACTCGGCACATGCGAAAGTAAAACATCAGATAGTTTTTCAGGCTGAAAAAGACAAAAGGATGATCGAATTGTAGCTTTTGTCGTGCCTCCCCGGTTACTCATCTAAAATTAGTTCTTGTTTTTCTTAAAATGGCGATGGTAGATTACATTTGCCATCCCAAAAAAACCCTAATGAGAATCTCAATTTCATCACTATTAATCTCAATGTTTTTTATTGCTTTTATCACTTCAACCCAGGGTGGAAACAAAGAGCCATCCCCTAAGGCTATTGATGTTACCATGCTCGACAATTCGATTCAGCCCGGAACAGATTTCTTTGAATATGTAAATTCAAAATGGATAAAAGCCCATCCGATCCCGACCACCGAAAGCCGGTGGGGCGCTTTCAATCTTTTGAATGAAAACAGCCAGAATACACTGCGTGAAATCATGCAGGAGGAAGCAAAATCGAATTCCGCGAAGGGTACCATTGCACAGAAAGTAGGAGACTTCTGGTACACAGGAATGGATTCAGCTTCCATCGAGAAGCAAGGAATTGCTCCATTGAATTCCTATCTTGAAATGATTGATGACGTAAAAACTACTGATGATTTAATCAGGACTGTTACGCGGTTGCAAAAGATCGGCACCACTGCTTTTTTCCAGGGTTATGTGGACGCTGATCAAAAGAACAGCGCAATGAATATACTCACGCTTGCTCAGGGGGGACTGGGTTTGCCTGATCGCGACTACTATTTACGAACCGACCCCAAGTCAGAAGAAATTAAAAATGCATATACTGCTTATATCTCCAGGATATATTCCATGCTGGGAGCGCAACCTGCAGAGGCAGAAAATGCTGCAAATACAGTGATGAGGATTGAAACTGAACTCGCAAAATCCTCGATGACCCTCGTAGAACAGCGCAATCCTTATTCTACCTATAACAAAATGAGTGTAACTGACTTTACCTCTCAGACTCCTGCCATTAACTGGAATTTGTACTTCACCTCGATGGGGTATTCTTCCATGTCGGATCTCGTAATTGCCCAGCCGGAATTTTTTCAAAAGCTGAATAATCTCATAAGTTCAGAGAGCATCAATGACTGGAAAACATATCTGCGTTTTCATTTGATAAATAACGCTTCAAACCTGATCAGCTCTGATTTTGAAAAAGCAAATTTTGATTTCTATTCCGTTAAATTGCAGGGGGTGGAAGAGATGGATCCACGATGGAAGCGCATCAGTGATCTGGCTAATTATACAATGGGTGAAGCATTAGGCCAGGAATATGTGAAGCGCACATTTACGCCGGAGGCAAAAAAGAAAATGACCGAGCTTGTTGCAAATCTAAAAATTGCTTTTTCACAGCGCATAGATCAACTGGATTGGATGAGTGCAGAAACAAAATTGAAAGCAAAGGAGAAACTTGCAGCAATAGTGGTCAAAGTTGGTTACCCGGATAAATGGAAAGATTATTCTTCTCTTCAGCTGGACCGCGGACCGTTTGTAGTGAATGTGTTTAAGTCAGTAGAATTTGAAACAAACCGGAATATTGCAAAGGCAGGTAAGCCGGTTGATCGCACAGAGTGGGGCATGTCGCCCCAAACAGTGAATGCTTATTATAATCCTACCAATAATGAAATTGTTTTTCCAGCTGCCATTCTCCAGCCTCCATTCTTTGATCCGAATGCTGATAATGCTGTAAACTATGGCGGCATTGGGGCTGTGATTGGTCATGAGCTGACACATGGCTTTGATGATCAGGGAAGATTATATGATGCCCAGGGTAACCTGAATGACTGGTGGACAGCGGAAGATGCAAAAAAGTTTGAAGCTAAAACCGCAAATGTTTCAAGGTACTATTCAAAATTCAATCCCATGGATACTCTGCATATCAATGGTGATTTAACGAATGGAGAAAACATTGCGGACCAGGGAGGCCTTGCAATTGCCTATACTGCTTTCCAGATGGCTCAGAAAAAAGATCCTCAACCTGCAAAGATTGATGGGTTAACTGCTGAACAGCGTTTCTTCATCAACTATGCACAGGTTTGGCGGGGAAGTGCCCGGCCGGATGCTTTGCGCATGCAGCTTTTAACAAATCCGCATTCTCCGGGAAAATACAGGGTGCTGGGTACAGTCAGCAATATGCCGGAGTGGTATACTGCTTTTAATATTAAGCCAACAGATATGATGTTTGTAGGAATTCAGAATCAGACTCACATCTGGTAAGTTTTGTAAACTGATTTTATACCAGCCGGGTAAAGAAAAAATTAGTTCGTTTGGAATATAAAATCATAGGTGTCATTTATTACCTCCACACTACTGACCAGCTTTAAGAAGCATACTAAAATTCAAAGCTGCTCATCTGTTACTTTCAGGGTTCCCCTGATCTTTTTAATCTTGTAGTTTGAAAGATCCTCATTGGATTCAAATCCATCTCCGAAAATTATTTCATCGCTGGTTGTGATTTTTACAAACTTCTCACTTGAAATTTTCTCTGTTTTCTGGTTCCAGATAAGTTCCTCAGTTTCCAGCTTCTCCCCTGCTATGTTGATTACTACCACATTATACCGGGCAATCATTTGATCACTCTTATCGTAACTTATGCCATAACCGGAAGTAAGGTCAGTTTGGCCTTTGAGACTATCTGAAAAAAATATGAGGTGCAGCCCCGCCGGCATTTCTGAATAAGGATTTTTGGGATCCACTACGTGATTCATCACAGGCGCTATCAGCCTTGCCTTCATTTTTCCAAAATCACTATAGAATGCATCAATATCCTTTCCTACCTCAACCTCTGCTGCTTTCTTGGAAGCGATTTTACGAACGGTACTCATATCATTCTCACATGAGGAAAAAATGAGGGGCACCAGCAAAATGAACAACCGGCAGTAATAATCAGGATGAAAGAAAAATAACATACCCCAGAATTAAAGTTGTCTCAATCAAACTTACGCTTTTGAAACCACCTGTCGTTCAAGGTAACTCCAAGTGTTATTCTGAAAGTTGAGATCGTAAGTGGATTCTCTGATAGCTTTCCGATATGAGACAACTCACCGGAAAGGGAAATTTCAGAAAGCACGCGCTTTAGCGGAAAACCAATTCCAAAATCCGCCTCATATTCAGGCAGATCTTTGCCATCCAGTTGAAGATAATTTTTACCCATTGAAAATCCCGCACGGTAAGCAACCACTTTTAAGTAATCTGTATATGATTTATAATTTGGAACCCATTGAATACCGGAACTCAGCTTCCAGCGATCGGCGGTAAAATCTTTTTCACTAAATGATGTGTAATCACTCCACTTACCAAATTCATAATTAACACCAATCATGTAATGACTTGTTTTACTGAATATAATACCTGCGGAAAAGCGGACAGGTAAAACAATCGCTCCCTTACCGTCACTTACATTCGAAATGGTATCAAAAGGATTAGGTACACCTGTATTAATACCACTATTATTAACGTAGGTAAACCGGACATACATCAGATCGCGGGTAGCATTTACGTTTGATTTTAGATTACCTGTTATGCCGAAGTCAAGCGCATAACCTTTATCCTTATTCAGGTTAAGGCGGTATTGCAAGCCACCGGTAAATACAAGGCCTCCCACGAAGCGTGCTTCATCACGAAGGGTATTAAAAGTATTGGATGAATCAGGAAACGCGAGTATCGTACTGTAGCTTAATTTTCCAAACAGGTAGGATGCATTTATTCCGAGACTGAAATTATTCCACTTATATCCTGTTCCGAGATAAAAATTATATAAACCACCGTTGCCTTGAAAATAATTTGCAGTCTGACCCAGCTCAGGAGTACTGTCATTGCTCTGAAGAATGTCGTAGTTAACCTGGCTGAAGGGCGTTATACCAATGCTTAATCCCATTTTGTTTTTGATTACAGGAAAACCAAGAGCCAGCGTGGCTATCCCACCATCGCCAAATCTTGCAGCAGAATCAGCCGTTGTTTTGATATTTAATGTGCTGCCATATAATCCGGCTTCAAATACCGTATTCGTAAGATACCCATATGAGGCAGGATTGATAAAATTCAAATTGTAAGCATTGTGAAAGGCTGCTGACTGGTTACCCCATCCGCGCAAAAACGCCGGCTCCGGCTGAAGCAAAGTACCTAACCCGTACCTTGAATATGGAATTTCATTTTGGCCGAAAACAGAATCATATGAACTAATTAAAAGGATTAGCGCTAAAGCTTTCTTAAGCATGATTCTGGAGGAGTATTTGGTTTAAGCCGTAAAGTGCAAGATGCGGAACGGCAAATATCTTATTTCCGGATATCGTTTCAAAGTAAGATGCATCACCTCCTGTTATTATTACCTTAAGTGCAGGGTAAATCTTTTTATATCCAGTAATAAATCCTTTCATTTCCAGTCTCGCTCCACCGATTACCCCTGTTAATATTGAAGAAGAAGTGTTTTTTCCGAATATTTCACTGGTCAATTGCTTTTTCACCAACGGAAGGCGTGCGGTAAAAGTATTCAATGCCTTGAGCCGCATATCAAGGCCGGGTGAAATATTACCTCCAAAATAATTTCCTTCAGCGGTTATTACATCATAAGTGATACAGGTGCCGGCACTGATCACAAGAATGTTTTTTTTAAAAAATAAAGAATGTGCTCCTGTAAGACTGGCAACACGATCCATTCCAAGTGTTCTTGGGGTATTATAGAAGTTATGAATGGAAAGCTTTGTAGATGATGATAATTTTAAGAAATCGGTTTTCTTTTTAAGCAATCCTTCCACGTTCTTCGTGTTATTAACTACTGATGAAATGATGGAGTTGCTGATTGAAAACCTGTTGAGCAATGAATTGATGTGGGAGAGATGTAAGGCTTTATTTGATTCGAAATGAATCATTTTCTTTTTAAAAAATACAGCCAGCTTAATGCGGCTATTGCCAAAATCTATGGTTAGATTCATTACAATCAATAAAAAGATGCATAAACAAAAAAACCTGCCTTTTGAACTAGCAGGTTTTTTTGGATAAAGGCTAAATAGGTTACTGATCCCACCACAATCTTGGCTCGTACATGGTAGAATTCAAATTATCCCCTCCATTGGGTAAACTTGGCTGAGGATTGTACAAGTGCTCGTTGGTTGGATAAATAAACCGGCGGGGAATTTCCAACCCTGCTACGTTGGGTGTAAGAACAGGATAACCGGTTCTTCTCCAATCTGTCCATGATTCAGGGCTCAGGTAATCAGCAATCCATTTTTCAGTCATGATGGTTTGAAGATCCGTATTAAAATCACCTGTTAAAGTACCATAAGTATCAAGATAAGCCGTTTGCTGGGCTGCGGTAGCACTGTCAGTTCCATCCAGACCATAAAAAGTAAAGCTTGTTGAAATTGCTTCCTGCAATGCTTCCTGAGCTCCAGCCATATCACCCATACGTGATTTTGCCTCAGCCTCTATGAAATCCTGTTCCATATTAGTCATGAAATAAACAGTCGCGTCCTGACCCTGAAAGAAAGCACCGAGATATCCAACATCCCAATGACCCTGATCGCCATTCACATCAATGTAAATACCATAACGTGGGTCATTACGTGCAATCATTGTATCGAGGGATGATCCGATATAGAGAATATCATCCCTCTGATCTATGTACTGGAACCAGGGATTATCGGTAGTCGCGCCGGCTGCAAATTTGAAACCTGCATCAGCAATTTCACCACCGGCTGTAATTTCATTCAGGGCATTTTGTGCAGCATTTGCATCCACCTTTGTCAAATGGATGTAAAACCGCGCCTTCAGGGCATGAGCAAGGCTAATCCATGATGTTACATCACCGCTATAAACAAAATCATTGTTATCAGGATAATCGAAATCATCACCGGGATCATCCGTCATTTCGGTAATGGCCTCATCAAGTAAACTTTGCAATGTTGCATAGATTTGATCCTGACCATCATAATCAGGTGTAAGTTCCAGATTGCCCTGGAAAGCCTGAGAATATGGAATATCGCCCCAAAGATCAGTGGTCATGCCCAATGAATAGGCCATCATGACTTTCGCAATACCGTCATAAACCGAATATGTTCCGGGACTGCCTTTTTCTATATTTATAATCGCCCTAAAATTCTCCATCGTTCCGGCATACATATTATACCAAAGGTTATTGAAATCTTCTTCAGTAAATACATAATTATTATAGCCGAAGAACTGGCGGCTTCCACCTGTAACATACTGCATCATGATACCGGTAAACCTTTCAACGTCACCGCCCTGTGCATAGGCAAGATTTCCTTGTGCACCCGGAAGCAACACGCGGGGTGTAACTGAAGTAGGAAGATTCGGGTTGTCATTTATGCCCTCCAAAATCCCTTTTCTGCAGGATTGCGAGGCGAACATGATAATGAGCAACGAGAGTATGCTGAATATTTTTAGTTGTTTCATTTGTTTGTTTTTTGGTGTTAAAAATTACAGGGTCAATTTAAGATTCAATCCAAAACTACGGGTGCCGGGCATGTTGAAATAATCCATTCCCTGACTGTTGTTAGCACCTGTTAGGCTCGTTTCAGGATCAACTCCCTTATAGTCAGTATTGAGCCAAAGATTGCGCCCGATTAAAGAAACCTGTAAACCTGAAATAGGTGTTTTCTCGAGAATCTTAGGACTGATAGTATAAGTTAGGGAAACCTCTTTGAGCTTAATATACGATCCATCCTCAACAAATTGCTCAGCAGGGCCGTTAAATCCACTTCCCAATCCCTGATACCATGCCTGATCCAGTTGTGCAAAGGTTGTATTGGCTGACTCGCTGATAATATTTCCCTGATCATCAGTCGTATAATTCATTCCTACAAAAATGGTAGAATCTCCGCGATTTAAAGTTTCAGCTGAACGGCCAAAGAAGGTTAATGCACCCAGGGTGCCGTTCCATATCTGACCACCATGGCGTACATCCACCAAAGCATATGCACTTAATCCCTTCCATGAAATTACAGTATTTATACCGGCTATCCACTCAGGATTGATATCCCCAATAACTCCAACTTGCTCATCCTGAACAGGATATCCGCTATCATCAATAAGCAGGTTGCCTTCGGTATCACGTAACCAGCGACCTCCGTAAATAGAACCATATTGCTCACCTGTAACTGCATAAATTGCTGAGCCCTCGAATCCACCCAAAAACAATACATCTACACCATTTGCAAGTGCAAGAACTTTGGATTGATTCCGACTCCAGTTCACTCCGATATCCCATTTAAAATTCTTGGATTTAACAGGAGTAATATTTAAAGCAACTTCCCATCCCTTGTTTTCTATAGATCCTGAATTAAGGAATTGTTGCTGAAAGCCTGATGAACCTGCAATGGGAGCTGGAATTATCTGATCAGTTGATTTTGAATCATAATACGTTACATCTATTCCAAGCCGGTTATTGATGAAGCTCAATTCTGCTCCTACTTCCCATGAGGTTACCTGCTCCGGCTTTAAACTCACATTACCTAAAGTTGCTGCATAAGAATAAGCTGTAGTGGAAGTTCCATCTCTGTCTGGAAACGGGAATGCAATTCCGGTTGTCCAGCCATCAACTGCTGTAGTTTGAGTATAATAATTCTGCAATGCATAGGTAGGAGCATCATTACCTACCTGTGCCCATGATGCGCGGATTTTTCCATAGGGTAATGCTTTACTGTTACTTAATCCGAGAGGTTCCGTGAATACCCATGAAACAGAAGCAGAGGGATAAAAGAAGGAGTTATCGCTTTCCGGCAAGGTTGAGGATTTTTCATTTCTTCCGGTCAGAGTCAAATACAACTGGTTAGCAATACCCAAATCCAGTGATCCATAAAAAGCATAGGTTCTGTACCGGTCAATCAAATTACGATTCAAGACATTAGATGCATTGGAAATGTTATAAAATCCAGGTAATACCAGGTTATCACCCTGGGTATAATTTTGCTGCTGATAACGGCTGAATATATTGTGACCAACCGTTAACGAGGTTGAAAATTTATCAGAGAAATCCTTGGAAGCTGTAGCAAGAATGTCATTATTTACATGCCTGTAAAAATAATCCTGCTGAAAGACCTGCCCTGCAGGAAGTGTTGCTGAATTAATAGCAAAATGCTGATTTCTGCGGTCACTGTAAAAATCGTTTCCAATTCTGTCGGTAATCTTCAGCCATGACCATGGTGTGTAGTTAACCTCACCATAGCCAAAAATTCTGTTCACATCATCAACAAAAGGACTTTGATTGATTGTCCAGTAAGGATTATCATATCCCAAGCCACCCCGGTAATTACGCTGTGTTCCATCAGCAAAAATGTAAGCAGAAGGATCAGAAGGATCATCCGAGCCATTTGAGTTATCAAATGAAATAGCAGTACGCAAAAGGTCAAGCATCAATCCTGAAGTATTCGAACCTGTCTGTACCCGTGATCCACCAGACTTAATATAAGAAACGGAACCACCAATGCCGAATTTTGGAGAAATTTTCATTTCACCAGCTAATTTTGCAGTGTAACGGTTAAAAGCTGAAAGGGGTACAATTCCATCCTGTTGTAATGAGCCGAATGATATTCTGAACCCGCCGTTATCACTGCCGCCTGATAACGCAATGTTGTTTTCGAAAGTATTTCCTGTGCGGAAGAACTGGTCGAGATTATTATAAGGCGTAAAGGGAATGGGAGCAAAGAAAGAATCTGTGTTAATTGCGCCGGCTGCCTGAGCACCAACGAGTTGACCATATTGATTGAAAGGTGTTGACTGGTTTGGATCCCAGAACAATGTATCTTTTGAAGGTCCCCATGAACCGGAAGAAGTGCTTTCGTAGCTTCTGATTGCACCTCCCGTGCCTTTTACATATTGGTTCTGTAGCTCAGGGAGTTTATTTACCTGCTCCCAGGTAAAGTTGCTGCTGTAGGAAGCGTGAATTCCCCTTCCTGTTCCTGCTGCCCCCCCTTTTTTACTGGTAATAATGATAGCGCCATGAGCAGCACGGAGTCCATAAAGAGCAGTAGCGGCAGGTCCCTTAAGAACCGTAATTGCAGCAATGTCATCAGGATTGATGTCCACAGCACGGTTTGAATTGTCAACGCTTGCGATAAGGTTGTTGTTAACCAAAGTACCGACATTATCGGGACTACCGGAATAATTATAAGAGTTATCTAAAGGAACACCATCCACTACAAATAGCGGCTGATTGTCACCGGTGATAGAAGTAGCACCCCGAAGCTCAAGATAAACCGAAGCACCGGGAGCACCTGATGCAGTAATAACCTGCAAGCCCGCAACCTTACCGGTTAAGGCTGTCATCGTGTTATTGTTACCGGCAGCAGTAATCTGATCTCCTGAAACATCCTGCACAGCGTATGCTAATTTCTTTTTTTCTGTGGAAATACCCAGGGCGGTTACCACAACTTCTTCCAGCCCAAGGACGTCTTCCTCCAGGGTAACATTTACCACATTGCTGGCGGTAAGTGGTGTTTCCAGGCTCTTATAGCCGAGATATTTTAAAATCAAAGCAGATGAGCCGGGAGGAACACTCAGGGAAAAATTCCCGTTTACATCGGTATAAGTACCAATTGTTGTTCCCTTTACAATTACGGAAGCGCCAATTACTGCTTCTCCCTGCTGGTCCTTTACCGTTCCTGTAACAGTACGATTTTGAGCCACCGATATTTGCCATGCAAAAAGCACAACAAGCATCGCCGAGAAAATTCGGATAATTTGTCTCATAGATTTAGTTGTTTTGGTGAGTTAAAAATTTAGAAGGTGTTAAAAGTAGAAGAATTTTTGTAAGATTTGGTAATGAAAAAGGAATTTGTCCACAACTGGTGTGTATGGGTTAAAGACGCACTACTTTCAGAAATGGTTGTATGGTGAATAAAAATATTGCTAATGCAGCGTAGCGAGTTTGCGTTTATTAAATTCTTCAAGTCCCTGATCAAGAAAGTGTACGTATAAGGAAATATCTGATGTATATCCGCGGGGAGCGGTTAAAAGATTTCCACCGGCATCCAGCAAAACATAATAAGGCTGTGCTCCTATATTATACCTGGAATATTGAATATCAAAATTTTTATCTCCCAGAGTAACCACTTTCTTGTTCAAGGCTTTTGAAAAATATTGCTCAGCAGGTGGTAGCGCAGTTTTATCATCCACATATAAGGATGCTGTAATGTATTCATCTTTTAAACGCATTAATACACGAGGATCAGGCCACACAGTCTTTTCCATTTTACGGCAGTTTACGCAACCCCAGCCGGTAAAGTCTATGAAAAGAGGCTTGTTATCAGCACGGGCACGGCTTATTGCATCATCATAATCGAAATATAAATCCAGGCCAAGGGGTGATTCAAAAAGTGACTGATACTTCTTTGGCGCAGAATGACTCGTATCTTTTTCTGGTGGTGTACCGGGTTCATAAACATTAAATTCAGAATAATTCGGAAGAAATCCGCTTAATGGTTTAAGGGGTGAACCCCACATCCCGGGGAGCATGTATAGTGAAAATGCGAGACATAAAATTCCGAACAATAATCTTGAAACAGAAATGTGTGACAGATCATCTTCCGGTGATAAATGAATTTTTCCCAGCAGGTATAAGCCAAGAACCCCGAAAATAATAACCCAGACTGCGAGAAAAATATCACGTGACAGAAAAGTCCAGTGGTAAGCCATGTCAACCTTACTGAGGTAGATAAAGCTCAGTGCGATTTCAATGAAACCAAAAGTAACCTTCAAAAAATGCATCCATGCCCCTGATTTAGGTAATTTTTTCAAGCCTGCCGGAAACCATGCGAATAAGCCAAAGGGTAATCCCAGCGCCAGACCAAAGGCCGTAAAGCCAATAAGGGGTTTGATGAATTCGTGATCCTGTGTAACAACTGAAATCAGATTGGCAATAAAGGGAAGTGTGCAGGAAAACGAAACCAACACCAGAGTAAATGCCATAAAAAAAATTCCGAGCAACCCGCTTTTTTCAGACAGTGATTCTGAGCGATTGATGAGTCCTGTTGGCAGGGTAATTTCAAATACACCGAGAAAGGATAATCCGAAAAGGAAAAAAAGCACGAAAAACAGAAGGTTAAAAAACCAGCCCGTTGAAAGCTCATTGAGCTTCTGTCCGTTTGTAACCAGAGAAACAAAAACTCCCAATACAACAAAAATGACGACTATAGACAAGCCATAGATTACAGCATTCATTTGTCCTTTGCGGCGGTCAGTATTATTCTTGAGAAAGAAGCTGACGGTAAGCGGAATGACCGGCCAGACACAGGGAAATAAAAGGGCAAGCAGGCCGGTAAGAAATCCTGCAATAAAAACCTGCCAGTTGGTTTGATGGCGCACATCATCATCAATCAATGAAACAAGTGGTTGAACTACCGGAGGAATGGATACATTCAGCGTGTTTTTATTCGAATCACTTTTAGATGACGCAGCTTCGGATTTATTGGTGTCTGCAGTCGGTGGTACAGAACTTCCTGATGATACGGAATCCCTTTCATGCAGAAGAGATTTATTGGTTGAGTCAGCCGGTGCGGGAATTAATATGTTTTTTGTGAGCTTAACCGAGAAATGATGGTCAGACGGAGGATCACACAGTTGATCATTACAGGTCATAAAATTGACCATGCCTTTCACAACGGCCTCACTCTTGACGACTTTAACCCGCTGTGTAAACAATACTTTTTCCTCAAACCAGATAAGCTTCATGTTTTCAAACATAGGCTCAATTGCCTCATGCTTATTACCTGATTCCTTTACCCTACCGGCTAATTTGTAGGCAGCAGATTTTTCAAAACTGATTGAAGCAGGAACAGGGCCTCCCTCACCAATATGCTGACTGTATAAATGAAAGCCCTTCCTTATTGTACCAGTGAGGACTAATTCAAATTCATCAGCAGTAATCTGCCTGGCTGATTCTTTCCAGCTCACATTGGGGTTCACATACTGCGCCTGAACCATTCCCGGGATCATTAGCAAAATGGATATGAGCAATCCTTTCATCGGTTACCGGTTTCCTTCCTGAGAATATAGCATATCATTTTTTTATGGGTTTACCGTAACAGGTCATCCATGATGTCCACCTCCTGTTTACCCGCAAATTCAATAAAGGATTCAAAAATCATTTTTCCATCAATATTTCCAAGCGCCTCTTCTGAACAACGCTCAGGATGCGGCATTATTCCAAAAACATTTTTTGCCTCATTACATACTCCGGCAATATTCATTAATGAGCCGTTGGGATTGGCATCTTCAAGCACTTCACCGCTTTTATCACAATATTGAAAAATGATCTGGTTGTTTTTTTTTAATCGAAGCAAGGTATTTTGATCAGCATAAAATTTTCCTTCTGCATGTGCAATTGGAATTTTATATGCCCTTTCTTTTTCGAGGGCATGTGTTAAAGGAAGACTGGTGGTGGAGGGTGTAATAAAAATATTCCTGCAAATAAATTGCTGATGCTGATTGCGGAGCAAAGCGCCCGGAAGCAGCCCCGCCTCACATAAAATCTGGAACCCGTTGCAGATTCCCCAGACAAAGCCACCGCTATTTGCAAATTCCGTAACTGCTTTCATGATGGGAGAAAACCTTGCGATTGCACCTGCCCTAAGATAATCACCAAATGAAAATCCGCCGGGCAGCATGAGGCAGTCATTTATATCGAGGTCACCGAGGGAATGATCTTTATGCCACAATAACTTTACTTCCTGCTGTAATACGTTTTCGAGAACATGAATGAGGTCATGATCGCAGTTTGAGCCCGGAAATACAATGACACCGAAATTCATATAGAATTGGTTACGTAATGGAAATATTGAAAAAACAGTACGGTCAAAATTAGAAATAAATGAAGCAATTCTGAAAACAAACGGCGGCTGAACTCCGTGAAAAAAATAGAAAAAGCCAGTCCGGCAGGCAATACGATCCAGATGAAATGATGGAACTCTCCGTTGAACTGAATTAACATTGAAAAAGCTCCCGCAAGAAAAAGTAATATAAAGATCATCATGTAGCTTCTCACCTGCACTACCATTTTGAAAATATTTGATTGAATAAAGTATACACTCCATAAAATAACCACAAGCAGCATTATCCCAATCGATATTTCTCTCAGGCCGTGTCCAATCTCCTGCATCGGAAAATTCAGGTGCGAAATTTTTATGGTTGTCCAGAATTCAGGAAGCTTTTGTTCCCAGAAAAAATAAACACCGATAAAGTAATAAGGCACTAATAACCCCAGTGTTGCAAGAAGGTATTCCCGAAGGTTAAAGGGACGGAGTACCGTTAAAGAAGCAATGGTGAAGAGAATAAATACAATGTATGGAAAAAAAAACAGCGATGCCACTGCTACCATCAGTCCGGCATCGAAAATGAGCCGGAGTGCCTTTTCCTTTTTGTATGAAGAAAGAATTTTTGAGAGCGCAAAAAGAAGAAACATATTGGCAACCAGGGGTGCAGTAAGTAAGGTGAATTCAACGAGCAAGGACGAAAGGAGCAGGTAGCTCATTGCCGGAATATAGCTCGGCTTGGAAATAAGCCGGTAATAATTAATCAGATGATTGAAATACAATGCCTGAGCATAAACAAGCATTAAAGCAAGAACATGATACACCCAGCTTCGATTCCCAATAAAAAAATGAAGCAAGCGGAAGGTTAGCTGGCTCAGGTAATTGGAAGAAAGTGGCACATTAAATATTACGGGCTCAATGAATAATACTGTACGAAACAACATTGCGTAAAGCAGCAGTATAAAAATTAAGGCGGGATGATAAGAACGGAAGATGCTGAGCATTTATTGGATTACGATGTATACTTTGTAAATAATGTCAGTAGTTATTGGCCTTTAACCGTTTGAATTACTGAATTACACCACTTAAAGCTCATGGTGCAAAATTAATTTTCACAAACTGGAGATAATTTCTTTTGAAGCTGGGAATCACTATCTCAGTCGCCGAAATTTGCTTTGCCTGCCGTAATGCAAGGCTCACTCCTTTACGGTCAGCACTGAATAAGTCATTCCGCTGCTGGTATCCATCTGCATTTATTGCATAATCGGCTACCGAGGTTTGCCCGTTTACAGCATCATTATATATTAAGAATAACTGAGCCTGTGCAATCATGGTTGCTATGGAGGAATAGAATCCCCCATCACCTTCAGTACCCTGTTTTTTATGAAGTATTTGTTTCCATTCAACAGTTCCATCCAGCCTGAATGAAGTCACAGCAAGATCATCGTAATGATAATAGTTTACCGTAAATCCTGTTGACAAGCCAAAGCTGCCGAATGGAGGTGTATTGTAAGCTTCAGATGTAATTGATTGAGCTTCTGCGATAAAGATTGCGCCTCCATCGCGTTTCACAATTAGTTCTTTAGGTTGAAAATCATAAAATCCGTCATTTTTTTTTGGTGGAGCGTTTCCTGTTAGTTGTGAAAGAAGATCGGTTGAGAACCCATCGTAACGCTGAACGAGTAAACTATCCATCCGCATGTTAAAAAGCATGAAGTAGGAACCTTCTGACTCTGTGCCTGCGTTGTGTGCAAACAGGCCGGCAATCGCAACGTTTCCATTTTTAAAATCCGGACGTGCTTCACACGAAGTGTAAAGGGTTTCCTGCTGAGTAATGTTCTGTTGGTGAACTTTAAGCCCTTTTTCTTTGATGGAAGAAATCATGAGTGATGCATAAGGGAAATTATTGTTAAAATTCTTCGCTTTAAAGTCACCGCTGATAATACAGGCGTTTCCCATGCTATCCGGGAGTGCAGTAAGAACTTCCGGGTGTGCAAGGCCGGTAATTCTGAGGCTGGTACTCCATAATTTATTCAGGGTAAGATTGATACAGCTAACATGTAAAAGCTGGTTATCATTGAAATTATGATCAGTAAACCAGAATAGTATGTAGCGCTTATCAGGCGAGGTGGAAAAATATGTTTTGGGTGTCGGGCTGAGCAAGGTTTTACTCAATGTATCACATACAACAAGCCGGGATGAAGACTCAATCCTGTCACTGGTTTTGTATGCCTTGAGCAGCGTCAGATTTTTAACAACAACGGTATAAAAAAATAAGAGTGAATCAGGATACATTATTACTTCTTCCAGGTTGCTGTTTCTCTCACGTTGCTGAATGGTTTTCTTCCACCGTAAAGACATGTTGTCATAAAAACACTGAATTCCTTCCTGGTCTTTAACAGTATGGCGAACGAGAATTCCGTGGTTATTCCTGCCCAGCACTTCTACCTTTGAAATACCGGCAGTTATTTTTTCAGGCTGTGAAATCAACACTTCCTGCCCAGGCAGATACCGGCAGATGACCGTACAAAGTAAAAAAATGATGCAGAATATTTTTCTCATCACTAACAATAATTTAACATCAAAGATACTTACAAATCAAGGTCACCGGAAAGTGCTTGAATCAACTTGGCTGTTGCAAAAATTCCGCAATTCCTCCCTTTATTTTTATTTATTGCAACCCAATTAATACACTTTTCACGCTGCATCATTTCTATCTTTGATTTTATGATCATCAGGATACTTTTATCGTCATTGCTGATAAATGTTTTCATGTATTTACTTTCAGGTTTTACGCTGAAGGCACAAACCGCTGTGAAAGACTCAGTGTCCCCACTCAAAGGATGGGCAATCACACTGACGTTTGCTCACGGAAAAATTCTAAAGCATACTCCAAAATTTGGACCTGCTATTGAAACTGCATCCAATGCTGTGGAGCTTGAATTTTCAAAGCAGCTCCGCGGGAAGGATGAATGGCAGCAGGTACATCATTATCCCTATCTCGGCGTTGCAGCAGAATTTAATGATATGGGGAATGATAGCTTATTGGGAAAAGCATACTGGCTTTTGCCCTTCATCAAAATTCCAATGGTTAGCGGAAAAAAGATTTCAGCTTCCTTCAGAGTAGGCAGCGGCATGGCATGGCTCACCAAACATTATGATGCGGTTGAAAATCCGGTGAACAATGTGATTGCATCGCATCTTAATGACGTGACTCAGTTTATGATGGAGCTAAGCTGGAGGCCTGTAAATGAAATTTCCCTTTCTCTTGGTGGTTCACTAACACACTATTCAAGTGGTGCCGTGCGCATTCCCAATCTGGGAATCAATACACCCGCCTGGCGATTTGGCTTTCAATATATTCCTCGACCCCTGTCGGATCAGGAATTCATTCACAAGCCCTTGTCTGCCATCCCCAAAAAAATACTCTTCACTGCGCAGACGGGCTTAGGATTCCAGGAATCATCACCCGCTCACGGACCCATGTATCACGTTTACCTTTTTAATTTTTCTGCAGGAAAAATGATACGCCGGTGGGATTTGCTTTCAGTAGGTGCGGAATTGAATTACAAGGAGGCAGCCAGCATCTTTATCAAACAGCAGGAAATTTATTCTGATCATTTTTTTCTTCATTCGCTGGCAGTATCAGGTTTTGTGAAGAACGATTTTCTTTTTGGTAATCTCGGCATAGCGGTTTATCTCGGAACTTATTTCTACCATCCCTCACCCTTACAAATTGGTTTTTATCAGAAGATCGGACAGTATTATGCATTTTCCATGGGAAAACAAAATTCACTGAAGCGACTTACTACAGGGGTTTACCTCACTGCGGGAAATTTTACTGCTGATTTCGTTTCGGTGGAAACAGGATTCAGGTTTTAAATTTATCTCCCCGAATTTTTGATCAGCGGGATCATGATAACCGGTTTAACGCAAAATTTTTGAGTAAAAAATTTAACTCTGCCGGATTCTTTTCATTTATGCAAAATCCAAGAATAACTCTCCTATAATACTCTCGATCAAATTTTAACTAAATATACCTTTTTAGTTGTTTGCTGCCGTGTATCTTGATTTAAGAATTCCAACGTAAGCGTCGTAATGTGATAATCCTCAGCAGAGAATATTCTTTTCACCTGTATATTTTGCTGATCCAAAAGTTCTAATATTTCCTCACTTACAATAAGCCAAAAATCCTGCTCGAGCTTTATATAGGTAAGTGCCTGCCGGGAATTAAGGATTTGCGGAGCATTTCCGAAATAAAAATCGAATGAATAGTTGCTGTAATTAAGAGCAAAAATCTTGTCCTCAGGAACATTTTCTTTAATCGCAACAGCAGCAAGCTCAGAGCCCGATTGATATTTCAGCAATGCCGGATAAGCATGTGCATTTAAAAGCAGGTTTACAACAATGGCAATCAGGGCAGATGGCAAAACAATCCGTGAAATCAAATTCTTTGGCATCAGCCAGAGCCAAAAGCCTGCCGCCGCCCCTACGGTAACTGGCAGCCACAATACAAAGCCTGCCCCCGGAAACCACTGAGTGCAGATAATAATTGCCATCGTAATCATTCCTGCACAGATGATGAGCTGAACAATGCCAAGTATCCTCGTTGCGGCCTTGCTTACCGGGATTATATGCATGATGAAAGCAGCAGTGAAAATCGCCGCAAGTGGATAAAGAACAAAAATGTAATGCGGCAACTTATATTTCGAAAGTGATAATGCAATGAACGGCAATAGAAATCCACCAACGGAATAATACTCCGTCAATGCATCCTTCGCAAAACGGCTTTTGAAAATTTTCACAAGCGAAAAAAGCATTGCCGGGGCCACCAGAATGCTCCAGGGAAGAAATGACCATAAGAATACATGAGTGAAATAAAAATAGCCCGCATCATTCCTCCATTGATTTTCTCCTGTAATTCTGCCAAAGCTTTGAGTCCAGAAAAAAAACTTTGGACCTTCTTTACCAAATTGCTGATATAACCCGGTCACCATGGGAGCAAGGATTATGAGGGTAAGTATTACACCGGCAATCCATTGCCATCTGAAAAAATTTTGCCACTGGCACTTCAACACATAATGCACCAGTAAGGCTGATACAGGGATTACTGCACCGAGCGGACCTTTTGCCATCATCGCCATGGCAACTCCTGCAAATCCGGCGAGCAGGTTCCAAATATTTTTTAAATCAGAAAAGAGAACAAGTTGCCAGCATGAAAAAATTACAAAGGCTGTGAGAAGTGTATCAGTCCGCACATCATTATTAAAAAGAAAAAATGCCTGGCTTGTATAAATGATCAGGGCCGCAAGCAATCCTGTTGTTTTATCGTATAAATGTTTAGCAAGCCTGAAAGTCGAATAAACCCCAAGCAGTGTAAATAAGAAAGATGGAAGTTTATAGGAGAAGGCAGATATCCCAAAGATTTTAAAGGATAATGCACTTAGCCAGAACAACAGCGGTGGCTTATCCAGATAATTTTTACCGTGATCGAGTACCTGCAGATAATGCTGGCTGATCAGCATTTCACGACTGATTGACGCGTATTGTGCCGCATCAACGTCCATTACTTTCACATAAAGCCCTGTGATGTAAACAATGGTGGCAGCAAAAAACAAAATGTAGAATGCGAAAGGAGAGATGACCAATGATCTGTGATATTCTTCAGTATCAATTTTCATTTTCCATTTTGCCTTTTTCAATATGCAAACATCCCGTATTTGAAAATACAATATACTGCTCTTAACCCGTCCTTCCATCCGATCTTTTTTCCTTCGGCATAGGTTCTCCCGTAATAGGATATTCCGACTTCATACACCCTGATATTTGTCACGCGGCTTACTTTAATGGTAACCTCCGGCTCAAATCCGAATCGCTTTTCCACAAGAGTCAGTGATTGAATGATATCTCTCCGAAAAAGCTTGTAGCATGTTTCCATATCAGTCATGTTCAGATTGCTGAAAATATTACAAAGCGCAGTTAGCATCTTGTTTCCAATGCTGTGCCAGTAGAAAAGCAACCGGTGAGGCTTTCCACCCATGAATCTTGATCCATAAACCACATCTGCAAATCCACGAAGAACCGGCTGGAGCAAAATGTTATACTCATCCGGATCATATTCTAGATCCGCATCCTGTATAATAACATAATCGCCCGTAGCTTTTGCAATGCCGGTGTGCAATGCCGCGCCCTTGCCTGCATTGAACGGATGCTTGTGGTACTGAATTGCAAAATCAGGATGATCAAGCATGTAGCTTTTTATCGCCTCCTCAGTATTATCTGTAGAGCAATCATTTATGATGATCACCTCCTTGCTGATATCATTTACAAGCTTCACTTCCAGAAGCCTGTCAAGGATCAAATGAATTGTTCTTCCCTCATTGAAAGCAGGAATAACGATGCTGAGCTTGCTTATGGAATTCAAAAGAGAAGGTGTGAGAAATTAACGGCGATAAAAGTAGTGAAAGACGAAACGCTAAGAATTCACAGCCGGAAGAAAAAAGGTGACTTGCTGAAAATCATTTGATGGTCGCTATTGCCGGGGGCTGCAGGTTGAATTCTCATTTCAGCGTATTTTTATTCCATCTAAAAAATTATGAAAAAAATTTTTCTCTCTTTAACTGCTCTTGTTGCTGCTAATTATTTTTCTGTTGCCCAGCAAAATTCATTTCTTCAAAAAGAAAGCTGGAGCTATCTATGGAACCACCCGGAAGAACAGGATGGAGATAATCCGGAATGGTACAGGCAATACTATGAGATGAAGCACAATGCGGAAGGAAAAATCCCCCGCCTGCCTTATGCGGCAATCGAAAAGCAAAAGCAAATCAGTGCAGGCCTCAGAACAACACCTCTTTTTAACATCCAGGAAATGGGTCCAAAAAATTATGGTGGAAGAACACGTGCCATATTACTGGATCGCGATAACCCGGATGAACTATTTGTTGGCAGTGTTTCCGGCGGACTATGGCATTCAACTGATTCTGGTGCACACTGGACGGTAATCAATGATCAGTTAAGCTGCCTGTCAACCTGCGCTATTACACAAGATTACTACAACCATGATGTCATTTATACCGGAACCGGGGAGGGATGGGGAAATGGGGATGGGGTTATTGGGAACGGAGTATACCGCAGCACTGATCACGGAGTTACGTTTATACAGCTTCCTGCTACTGAGGGTGATGAGTTCAACTGGATTCACCGTGTTGAAGCATCACCTGATGATACAGGTATGCTTTACGTTGGTACAGCTAACGCCGGGTTGTACCGCTCCTTTGATTTTGGGGATACCCTTCATAAAATATATGTGACCACTTCTGCAATCAATGATATTGAAATAACCCCTTCCGGTGGTGTTTGGATAGCGGTACATTCCCAGGGAATATATTTTTCTGCCTCAGGTGATTCAGGAACCTTTGTAAAAGTTAGTCAGGGATTACCGGTTACAGGTGATTTTCATCGGATTGAAATCGCGC
>JBDSEA010000124.1:0-8038 GCA_039920305.1 Chitinophagales bacterium | reverse complement strand
GATCAGAAGTATGACCATCGCCAAAATTCCAAAGCCAGGAGCTGATGGTTTCAGTGCTGGTTGAGGCATCAGTGAAATCCACTGAAAGGTCTGTAGCGTTAAAAGTAAAGGATGCATGACAGGAGTCTGAAGGATGATGAACTGTTACATCATGGCAGTAAGTACTTGTGCAGATTTCATGAATATCGGTAATGGTGAGACAAACATGATACGTACCCTCATGATCATAGGTATGAGAAGGATTTTGCTGATCAGAAGTATGACCATCGCCAAAATTCCAAAGCCAGGAGCTGATGGTTTCAGTGCTGGTTGAGGCATCAGTGAAATCCACTGAAAGGTCTGTAGCGTTAAAAGTAAAGGATGCATGACAGGTATCAACGTCAAGAATCACTACGGAGTCACAAAACATTTCTGTGCAATTAGGATTGTATGCTGTAATGGTCAGGCATACATAATAATTCCCGTCAGAAGCATAGGTATGTGAGGGAGTTTGCTGATCACTTGTACTCCCATCCCCGAAGTCCCAGTAATAGGAAGTAATATCCCCGGTTGCAGTAGAAGTGTTGTTAAACTCCACATCAGAACCAGTAACAGTAAAATGAAATCCGGGGTGGCAATCCTGACTCTTCACTGCTGAAAACAGAAAAAGTATCAGGGAGACAGATACGAAGGAACCTTTATGAATCTTAGGGATAATGCCTGTAAAAGTTTTCATGTAAATTGTATTAGGGATGATTAAAATTCAGGTGATTGCAATTCTCTGTTTACAAAGACGGGAAATAAATAAATAGGTTGGGTGGTTTTGAATTTTGAATTTCATTCCTTGCTGTTCCTGAGTCATCGTTTAAAATTAATCTACTCCGAACAAAAGAGTTCCCTTTCCATTCGTTAAATGGATTACTTCGCCAACTGCATCCAGTGTGCAATCGAATTCAACTGTTACTTCCTTATACTTCTTTCCATCAAACTGAACATCTTCCACAGTATTGATTGAAAAGAAATGGACTTGCTGGACAGCATCTGAAGAAAATTTTTTCCCCGCGGAATCTATCCAGTTAACCGTTACGGCAAATGGTATAAAATGATTTATGTTATGCGGATATTGATAATGACGAACGTCGGCAAAAATGCTGCTGTCTAAATCATTTTGAAGATTGCCCTGAAGGCTTTGATAATTGTTGATTAAAATCTGAAAATATGAATGTGCAGAATCCAGAGTATTTTGAAGTGTGAACCCGAAGCTGCGGTAAATCAGCGTGTCAAATACCGAAGTACTTCCTGCATAATAATCTACCCCACCGGCAAAATAGACTGAATCATCATCAAGCTTTGCAGTAACGTAAACCACCGGCGCTTGTTCACCTTCCGGTATGGGAGGTTGCAAATGCTCTTTCCTGCAACATAAAATCAAGCAGGCCATCAGGGGAAGGAAAAGATATTTCAGTTTTCTTAAAAGGGAATTGTCCATAACCTTAAAATCTTGCGATTAAAAATGTTTGAAAGGACCAGGCAGGATTTGCGGCCACACCATTAAAATATTCACTATCGTACGAAGGTGATAGTTCACGTGTAGCCCTTGCACAAAGATCCAATCGTTTGGCCGGCGAAAATTTATAACCCAGTGAAACAGAAACATTGGTTGAATTGATACCATCCATATAACCGCTAACATTATTTTTTTGCATTTGGGTTGTGCTTTCGGAAACTATATTCAATTCAGTAAAGTCTCCGATTGTGTTTACGAGATAACTCAATTGAACACCACCTGAAGCTGAATGCCTTGCTGCAATAGAATAATAAAGCGTAAGCGGAAAATAAACCTGGTGCAGCCGGTGTATTTGAATTGTTTGCTCAGAAATATTCTTGTTAAGAAAATATGATACTTCTCTCGCGCTATCGGTAAGATGATACCCACCCTGTGGTGAATAAATGGCTCCCAGGCCAACAGCAAATTTCGAATTAAATGAAAGCATAAGCTCCAGGCCAATTAATGGAGCAATATTTTGCTCTTTTTTCAATGATCCACTTGAAGTGCTGTAGCTATTTAAGCCTGCGTAAAAATTAAGGTTTAAAAATCTTGTTTTCAGTGTGATAACTGGTTTTAATAGAGAGGTATCAGAAGCGGATTTATTGTTCTCCGGTATTTTCATTGCAGCACTGCTGTCTGGTTTTGTAGTAATTGAATCATAAGCCCTTGAATTCTTACTGATATCGTACGCTGTATCCATTGTTATTTCAGAACTTATCTTCTTTGCTTCAAAATGGATTGCTGAAACAGGCTCCGATATTTTTAATTCTGTCATAACCGGCCCGATTGAATCAACAACTTTTTGTCTATACTGATGATTATCAATTTCAGGATGAATTTCCGCAGGTGACTTACCGTTGGCTGCAATTGCTGGATTCGCCCTGACTGGATGCTGAATAAGTCCTGGATTATGATTTCTTTTTTTCTCCGGGTAAAAATCATGATCATTACTTAGCTTCTGAAATTTATTTTCAGCAGCATGATTCTTTTCATTGTTATCTGGTTGAAATGCTCCTGCAGATGAATCCACTATTGCATGTTCAGCAGGAGTTTCTGAGGGTGACTGTATGATATCCACGCTTGTTTCTTTGATTGCATTGGCGCTTTGTTTCTTTTCTCCCGAAGGAAATACAATAACCAATCCTCCTGTAAAAAGGAGCAGGAATGAAATGAGAAAAAACAAAATATATGTTCTTTTCTTTTTCCTATTCTGATCATCAAGCAAATTGTTGAGCATTTCCCAGTTACCTTTCTTACTATAGAGTTCGTAATCAGAAATATTTTCTCTGAAAAAATTATCAAGATCCGGAAGTTTATCAGCCATGGCTTGATTCAGTATTTTTTGTTTTGATTCCCTGGTTAATTTTTTGCTTCAGCATTTTTCTTGCATTGCTCAGATGCCACTTGGATGTTCCTTCACTGATTTTGAGATTCCGGGCAATCTGCCTGTGTGTAAACTGATCAATCACATAAAGATTAAAAACAACCCGTGTAGCAGGTGGCAGCTCCTTCACCATTTCAAATATTTGACCGGTGCTAAGATTCATCATATCGAGTGGAAATACTTCCTGTGCCGGATCGTCAGCATCCGGCGGGACATACAATGCAAACTCATTGGTATGGAGGAATTTCTCCCGGTATGTTTTATTGCTCCGTACAAAGTCAATTGAGCAGTTGATAACTATTCTTTTGACCCAACCCTCCAGACTACCTTCGGATTTGTACTGACTAATTTTCGAAAACACTTTCAGAAAGGCATTGTTTAATACTTCGGAAGCATCTTCCTCATTTCTCAGATATCGCATACAAATTGCCATCATCCTATTAAAGTGTTGATCGTATAATATTTTCTGTGCATTGCGGTTTTGCTTTTTGCATTGTTCAATCAAACCTTCATTATCAAGTATGTTAAACATCTTGCCATGCACATTTAAAAGACGTTGCGACATCCAAAGGGTTGGGTTGGCTTAGTGCCACCGGTATCAATTATCCGGCAATCATCTTTCTGGAATTGGGTACCAATCTGCACTGAATCTCAGAAATGGGATTTTCCCATCAATTACATTTTCATACTACCCATGTCCATTCCCGCCATCGGATCTTGTCCTTTCTTAAAAATGTATTCGCTCTGTAAGAGGTATGCGCCTGATATTACTACTGCCTCGCCTTCTTCAAGCCCGCTGATAATCTGCGTGTATGCTTTGTTCTGCATTCCAATTTCAACCATGCGCGGCTCGTAAACACCCGGACTTTTCTTCACCCATACCGTTGCACCCTGCGGATCATGAATGACTGCCTGCGATGGAACGGCAAGGGTATCCATTTGAGCCGTGCGTAAGGTGATGTATGCCTGCATACCGGGAGTGAGTGCATGATCGGTGTTCGGAATTTCCATCCGCACCAAAACGATTTTTGAATTGTCAAGCAACTCAGGATTTGCAAAGCTGATTCTTGCATTCGTGGTTTTATCAGGTATGGAAGGAAATGTGATTTCCACTTTCGCATTTTCAGAAAGTGATGCTGCCTCTGATGCGTACACCTGTGCTTCTATCCACACTGAAGAAAGATCGGTAAGCTTGTAAACAGGAGCTCCTTCCATTACGTAATCGCCCATTGTTACAGACAATTCTGCAATAACACCTGAGCGATCAGCATAAACAGTGAGCACGCTTTCAGGAGTTTTCTTTCTCTTCAATTCAAAAACCTGATTGGTAGACATGCCCCACAATTCCAATTTGCGGCGGGCCGCATCTGCAAGCTGACCGTAATCAATACCTAAAACTGATTGATTGTTTTGCTGCTGCAATGCAACGAGATAATTTTTCTCAGCACCGAGTAATTCTTCACTGTAAATCTGAAACAGCGGTAATCCCTTTTCTACCTTCTCGCCCACACTTCTGTAATAGAGCATATCAATTCGCCCGGGAATTTTTGAAGTGATAGCGTCAGTGAGTTTTTGATTTACAATTACCACGGCGGGCAATGTCATTTCCATACTCATGGTTTGCACTTCTACAAATTCGGTCTTGATGTCGGCAATCTCTTTCTGTGCATCGCTGATATGAATGGTGATGTCATTCTTATCCGACGCGTTGGAAACTTTTGTCAAGTCCATGTGACAGATGGGGCATTTGCCGGGATGATGCTCCACTACTTGCGGGTCCATTGAGCAGGTATAGATTACGCTTGGATCTTCCGATTTCTCTTTCTGTTTACAGGAAACTGAAAGAAATGTGATGAGCGAAATGAGCAGAACAAAAACTGCCTTAATGCTCAACTTACCCTCTAACTCCCTAAAGGAAGAATCACTCCGCACATGATCGGTGAGCAGTTCCGCCTTCAGGAGGTTAGGAGGTGTGCGAGAGAATTTCTTTTTCATTGTCCCAATTTTTTTTTGCGTTGCCGAATACCTTTTCCAAAGTTTTGAACTTTGCAAAACCTTTGATTTACTATTCACTTTTTATAAGACTTTCACTGTCAGCTATGTACTGTGCGTTAGAAGCGATCTCATCTGAATCACTCAAACCCTCCATCACCTGAACTAAATCTCCCGATACAATACCTGTTTTTATTTCATGTGCTTCATAAACATTCTCCTTTTTGCGCCAAACAATTTTTTGTTTGCCAAGATCGAGCATCGCAATTCTCGGAATCCATACTCCCGAAAGCGAATCACTTTTAATGGTAGCTTTTACAAACATGCCTACTTTCAAAGCATGATGCTTATTGTCGAGATAAACTCGTGCAGTAAGTGTTTTTGAATTTGGTTCGAAGAATGGCTCAATGAAATCAATCTGTCCATTAATAGTTTTCTGCGTACCCTCAATAGCGAGTTGCACCTTTTGATGCAATTTTATTTTCGCTGCATCATCAGCATAAATTTTCAGCACTGCCCATACCATGTGCGGATTGAGCAAGTTGAAAATCGTTTGCCCTTTCTGAACATACATTCCTTCTTTAATTGAAAGCTCACTCATGCTGGATGCATTCATTTCAGAAGCGCCATTCATTATTGTGGCTTCATGAATGTGTCCTTCATACGGACTGTAGACCGGTAAGCGATTCATCGACTCCCGCGATTTGATTACCTGCTCAATATCCTTTTCCCTCATGTCGAGGAGTAAGAGTTTTCTTTTTGATGCGGCAATCAAATTCTGATCGGACGATGAATCGCTGATAAGAAAAATCAAATTCTCCTGATCGGTTATCATTTCAGGACTGTAAATCTCCATGAGCAATTCATCTTGTTTCACAGGTTGATACATATATTTCACATAAAGCTTTTCAATGCGACCGCTGAAGCGTGAAGCAATGTTTCTCTCCTGTCTTGTATCGTAAGCAATCACCCCTTCAGCGGTTGTGTTTTGTGAAATAGTTTTTTTCCCGGGATGAATTGCTGGAAGAGAGGAAATTATTTCATGCTTGTCGAAAGGAATGTTCAGGTCATTCAGATATTCACTTGATGAACCTTTCATTGAATCAGTCATTTTATCTTTTTGCATTCCACTCATTTGCTGATCCTTCTTGAAATTACATGACGATAGCGTAGCCATTGCGATAATGAGCGCTAAGAAAAAAATTATTTGAATGGGAGAAATTGGTTCTCCAGGCTGCATTGAATCTTCTTTATATTTTTTCACTTGTGTTTTCATATCAACCTCTGATTTGTCATTTCTCCTTGCTTTAGTGCTCATGAATCCAAAATTTCCGTTTTGTTTCCAATTTTTATATCGTTATTGATGAAAAATTAAACCTGTAATTATAAATAAAACTGCTGCTGTACTACTGCAAGTGCAATTGTGATTACAGGAGGAATCGATGAAAGCCAGATTGATTTTTCTATTTTTTACCTGAACTTACAATTTTATATTTTTTAACCTTAATGAATTTCCAATTACAGATACAGAACTTAAACTCATTGCTGCCGCGCCTATCATCGGTGAAAGTAAAATTCCGAAAAAAGGGAAAAGAACACCTGCGGCAACCGGAACTCCCAGCACATTATAGATAAAAGCGAAAATTAGGTTCTGGTGTATATTTTTCATCACCTCCTTACTTAACTCTTTTGCTTTTACGATTCCCTGCAAATCGCCTTTTACCAAGGTAATTTCTGCACTTTCGATGGCTACATCTGTGCCTGTTCCCATTGCAATTCCCACATCTGCCTGGGCTAAAGCGGGAGAATCGTTAATTCCATCGCCCGCCATTGCAACTTTTTTTCCTTCTGCCTGCAAGCGTTTTATCTCGTTTAATTTATCTTCAGGCAGAAACTCCGCCTTGAAAGCTGTAAGCTTTAATTCATCGGCAACTGCTTTGGCAGTGTTCGCATTATCTCCAGTCAGCATAATGACTTCTACCTTATTTTTCAAAAGAGTTTCAATTGCTTCTTTGCTTGTAGCTTTTATTTTATCGGTGATGGTAATGTAGCCTGAAACTATTCCATCAACTGAAATATAAGATACCGTTTTACCTGATTTCTGTTCCTCTAAAACTTTTGAAGTAATAGTTTCGGGTATTGTGGTGTTAGTTTGTTCCATTAATTTTTTATTTCCCAATGCCACATTTTTTCCATCCACAGTACCTGTAACACCTTTACCTCCGACAGCCTGAAAATCTTTTACATCTGAAAAGAATACTTTTCTCTCTTTGCCATATTTTACAACTGCCTGCGCTAATGGATGTTCACTGTATTTATTCAGCGAAACAATCTTTTGTAATAAATCAGCTACATTAGACTCAGCTTCCGCTACAACTTTTTCCACAGAAGGTTTTCCCTCTGTAATCGTTCCTGTCTTGTCAATGATTAGCGTGTCAATTTTATTCATGTGTTCAAGAGCTTCTGCATTTTTTATTAAAACACCCATTTGCGCCCCTCGTCCGACTCCGACCATTATTGACATTGGAGTTGCTAACCCCAAAGCACACGGACAGGCGATAATCAAAACAGCGATTGCATTTACAAAGGCGTAAACATATTTCGGTTCGGGTCCAACTATTACCCAAATGATAAACGTGAGCACAGAAACCAGAACAACAGCAGGCACAAAATATTTGGATATTATATCGACTAATTTTTGAATAGGTGCTTTTGAACGACTGGCATCGTTAACCATTTTTATTATTTGTGAAAGCAAAGTTTCAGAGCCAACTTTTTCAGCTATCATTACAAAAGATTGATTTGTGTTGATAGTTCCTGATGTTACTTTATCATCCACATTTTTGTCAACGGGGATAGGTTCACCTGTTATCATAGATTCATCAATGCTTCCCTCACCTTCGGTTATTTTTCCATCAACAGGGATTTTTCCACCGGGCTTAATCCGCAACAGGTTTCCTTTTTTTATTTCCTCAATTGGAATTATTTTTTCCTCTCCGTTACTCACTAAAACAGCTTCGGCAGGAACTAATTTTAATAGTTCTTTTATTGCGCCACTGGTTTTACTGTGCGCTCTCGCTTCTAAAAGTTGCCCTAACAGAATTAATGTGAGAATTACAGTTGTAGCTTCAAAA
>JBDSEA010000123.1:0-13109 GCA_039920305.1 Chitinophagales bacterium | reverse complement strand
CAAGTCTCTTAATTGCAGCGAAAAATTGTTATTCTAAAAGGCTGCAAATATTTTAGAACCAATTGGTAATGTTTGCCCTTTCTCCTTCATTTTATTACTTTATTATAATATTAACATATATCATTTAATACGTTATAATTATAAAACAATATATAAAATAGTTCTTATTTGCCCAACTGAATCGTATTTCCGCTCTTCCAATCTTATTCTAATTTTTTTAAACAGATTTATTTGAATTTCTGTTTAAAACTATTTTCTCTCATTATGGACTCAATAAGAGTGAATGCCAGTTATTTTTGCAGCGGGCAAGCCTTCTACGACCAGCTCCTGTTGAACTCCCCCAGGGTCGGAAGGCAGCAAGGGTAGATGGTTGTAGCGGTGCGATAGAAGTAACTTGCCCATTTTTTTAGCTTGATGTTATATTAAACAGGTTGTTCAACGAAATTTAGCAATGAAGTTTTTCATAGATACTGCCAATCTTCAGCAAATCAGGGAAGCCCATGACCTGGGGATTCTGGACGGCGTAACAACCAATCCATCGCTGATGGCCAAGGAAGGAATTAAAGGCGAAGAAAATATTAATAAGCATTATGTAACCATTTGTGAGTTGGTAGAAAAAAATGTGAGCGCCGAAGTTATTTCTACGGATTTTGATGGTATGGTTGCAGAAGCCAAAAAATTGAGCGCATTGCATCCGGCCATACTTGTAAAAATTCCAATGCTAAAGGATGGAATAAAAGCATTGAAATGGTGCAGTGACAATGCAATCAAAACCAATTGTACTCTTGTATTTTCAGCAGGGCAGGCATTGCTCGCGGCTAAAGCAGGGGCGCAGTTTGTTTCACCCTTCATAGGCCGGATTGATGATTCGGGATGGGACGGTGTTGAGTTAATCAGGCAAATTGTTCAGATCTACAGGAACTATGGATATAAAACCGAAGTTCTTGCTGCATCCATTCGAAGCGCACTTCATATTATAAAGTGTGCTGAAGCCGGTGCGGATGTATGCACTTGTCCGCTGGAATCAATCATGGGCCTGCTTAAGCATCCTCTTACTGATATTGGCCTTCAAAAATTTCTTGACGATTATAAAAAAGGTCAGCAATAGAAAATCATTAAAAAACTTCCGACACTTTGTAGCCATAGTTAGGAGGTTGATCCTCCCGGGTATTTCCGGGAGGGTTTTTTTTTAGAGCTGTTTCGGAAATGACCGGGGACTAAGACAGTGTATCCGGAGCCTTTACAAAACGGTCCTTCACAAAATAAATGATCGTCCCGGTAACAATCATGATCAGGCCTGAAGCCATGAACCATATTCCTGTTGAGTAGAAAATGAAGCTCCAGACAATCACAGCAATTATTACCGGCAGTGGATAAAACGGCATTCTGAATTTCAAATGGGAACCCCTGGTCTTATTACGGAGAAGAATCACACCTACGGCTTGCCCGACAAACTGAATCACAATCCTCATGGCGAGCACCGCTGTGATCACATCTGATAATTTAAAAAGAAGGCTGAAAATAAATCCCGCAGCGCCGAGGGAAAGCAGTGATACGTAAGGGAAATTTTTTGTAGGATGAAGCTTTGCAAATACCTGAAAAAATTGTCCGTCCAGTGCGGCTGCATAAGGGATCCGGGAGTAACCCAGGATCACTGCAAACAGTGAGGCAAACGCGATCAGCAATATCAGTGCAGTGGCAACAAGGGCAGCTTGTGAGCCATATATTTTTTCAACCAGGGTACTCACGATAAATTCTGAATGCTGCGCTTCCTGCCAGGGAATTACCCGGGTGATGCTGAGGTTCAGCAGAAGATACATGGTTGTAATTCCGGCGATGGATATAAAAATACTTCGCGGAATGTTTTTTTCAGGATTTCTGATTTCACCACCAATATGACAGACATTATAATATCCAAGGTAGCTGTAAATGGTTTTTACACTTGCATGTCCGAGTGCCAGAAAAAACATCGAGCTCACCTGGGGCACCTCAATTGCTGTAAGAAGCCAGTCTGTGACTGGCTGTGAATAACTCAGTCCGCCTGTAATAATTCCTGCAAGAATCATAATGACGCATACCCATAACATAACGCTTATTTTTCCAATGGTTTTTATTTCCCTGTAAAGAATGATAACCAGAACAATCACCACGCTGCCTGATAAAACTTTTTTCGCTCCATCATCGAGTGGAAATATAAAGGAGGCATACTGTGAAAATCCGATTGCTCCGCTTGCAATTACCAGGGGTGCCTGCACGATCGTCTGCCATACATACAGGAAAGAAAACATTCTGCCCCATTTCCTCCCATAGCTTTCTTTTAAAAAGTTATAGCTTCCGCCTGCACGTGGAAAAGCAGAGCCAAGCTCACTCCAGATAAAGGCATCTGTAAAAGCCACCAATGCACCAAGAATCCATGCCCATAAATAATGCGAACCCATTTGACCAATCACCAGGGGAATGGTTACAAACGGACCAATACCTACCATGTCAATCATGTTAATTGAGGTAGCCTGCAGCAGAGATACTTCACGTTTTAATTCTTTTACCATCGCCTACTGAACCGTATAATATCGTGAATCAGGATGAGCTCTTTAATTTTCATTTTTTACTGTTTATATCCATGAAATGGTCTTTCATTTTAATACATTTTAAAATCATTCATCTTCATTTGTCAGTAACTTATATTTGCGGCTAAATGTAACAGAATCATGAAAAAATATTTTCTAGTAATTGGGCTCGCATTTCTTTGCGGAAGCGTGTATTCACAGCAACTCAACATTCCCAAACCCAGCCCGACGCAAAAGATCGAGCAGGAATTCGGCACTTCGAAAATCATCATTGAATACAGCCGGCCAGGGGTGAAAGGCAGAGAAATCTTCGGCGGTCTGTTGCCGTACGATTCTCTCTGGAGGACTGGCGCCAATTCATCCACTAAAATCTATTTCGGCGAGGAGGTTACACTGGAGGGCAATAAAATCCCAATGGGTATGTATGCCTTATACACGATTCCCCAAAAAGCATCATGGACAATTATTATTTCAAAAGATACCTCGCTCTGGGGATCCGATGGCTACAAAAAAGAAAATGACATCGCGCGGTTCAAAGTAAATGCTCAATCGATTCCCTTCTCACTTGAAACCTTCACAATTGATATTGCAAACATGAAACCCAATTCATGTGATATTGATCTGCTGTGGGATAAAACATTTGTCCGCATGCATGTAACCGCTGATATTGATACCAAGATCATGGCTCAGATTGATGCTGCAATGAAAGGTGATAAGCCACCCTACGGACAGGCGGCGAATTATTATTTTGAAAATGGGAAAGATTTGTCAAAGGCGCACGCGTGGATAAACAAAGCAATTGAAACACGCCAGGAAGCGTATTGGCTCATGGTTACCAAGGCAAAAATTGAAATGAAAATGGGAAAGAATGAGGAAGCAATCCTGACCGCACAGAAAGCAAAAGAGTTATCATTAAAAGATAATAATTCAGATTACTCAAAACAAGCAGATGTGATCATTGCACAGGCAAAAACCAATAAGTAATTGATAGTGTTGGTAACAGTCAATCCTGCCGCTCAAAATGTTCCCGATGATTTTACCAGCCTTTCAGTCAATAGTACGGTACCCATATGTATATTGAGAAGATAAATTCCGGCGCTAATTGAAAAAATTTCATTGACCGAGATTGTATTGACACCGGCTGAAATATCAACCTGTTTTTTTATAATGGTTTGTCCCGCAGCATTTACAACCTGAACCACTGCAGGACTGGCTTCAGAAGCATGAAAAATAATATTTACGTTTTCACTGAAGGGATTCGGGTAGACAAGCAAGGCGTCATGTAAGCATTCAGTAGTTATTTCCACCATTTTTACTTCAGTGTATTCAAATGACTGATCAAGATCAATCATTCGAAGGCGATAATAGATATATCGGACTCCGAGCCGGTCAATGTCCCCATCGGTGAATGCATAAGCGCTGGTGTGAGCAATAAAACCCATTGCAGATAACTTACCGATCTCTTCAAAATGAGTTGCATCCGTGCTTCTTTCCACTGAAAAATAACTGCTGTTGTATTCTGAGGCCGTATTCCATTCCAGGTAAGCATTTACTCCATCCGTGGTAACGTCAAAATAGGAAAGCTCAATTGGTAAAATCACTAAAGTAATCTCGTCTGCACCTATGTCGGGTTTCACGGCATCCCTTGTATCACCGTCATAATCAATTGATATACTAAGTGAATTATTATACCATCCAATTTCATTAACAATGGGCAATGCTTTCATATCTACATAAGAAACATTTGGACCCGATGGATTTATATGAAGGTAGTCGCTTGCAGAACCACTTGAAGTATTAAGAAAGTCAGGCAGCGCACTATTGGAGTTGGATTCGCGTGTGGGACCCACCGCAGTTTTAAATGAAGTAATATCCTGGTATCCTGTTGTTCCATTGAAAAACAAAACCCTCGATGCCGATGGACTACCTGCATAGAATAAATTATTATTGGAAGAAGTCTGATACGAGGAAAGATTGGTATTCGTAGTGCGCAGGGCAGATGTTATTCCGGTTCCGTTCGGAGTGGAAAGATTTACAATAATATTGTTTTTCAGAAACAGGGAGGTATATGCAAAACCATTGGTTGTTACATATACCGCAGCTGAACCAAAATTGGTACCTGTACTGGTAGTATTCAAATAGAAGGTATTGTTGTAAAGACGGATGGGTGGTGACATATTTACTCCTCCCATGAATCCACACGCTCCATTCGCAAGAGTTGATTCCGGAGCTTTAATGTCACCAATAATATTATTATAATAATCATGATCTGAAGCGGAATTGTCATCATACATGCCATATGCAGCCCCATTCGCTCCATAGGCCGTTACGTTGTATATTTTGTTCTGATAGCAATTGATGTCGAGATATCCTGTAAAATAAATACCCTTGGCAGTTTTGCTTACATTGGAAGTAAGAGCATAAATAGTATTCAAGCCAACCACCTGATCAGAGTTATCGGGCCTTATGCCAGTGATATCACCCACGGAGGAAGAAATATCATGAACAACATTACTGAGAATTGAGGTTTTGTTGGAACCCGCTGATGATACACTTCCGAAAATGCCTGTCATAGTTGCACCTCCTGAAAAAGTACCCACGTCATTACCGCTGATCACTAAAGATTTACTATTATTAGTACGCTGGTAATCAATACCCATCATAATTGTTGATGAAGTACCGTTGGAAGAGAAGCCGGAGATTACATTATCTGAGATAAGACCATCCTGTGATGCAACAGTAAATGCTACTGAATAGATTGCATAAACATGTGTTGCTCCTGTTCCGGTAATTGATGAAAAAGTATTGCCTGAAATTGTTTCAGATCCGCCTGAGCTGCCGGTGGCATTATAATAACCATAAATTGTGTTACCAATCCCGGTCTTGGTAAAAGATGAAATGGTATTGCTGCTTACATTGATAATAGTTCCGGAGCTGTTGTTTGTATAGATCAGAAATGCACTTCCAGTTGTATTAACGGCAGTATTATTAATAATTGAGTTTCCGGTAATATTCTGTGTCACCGCAGATGAAGCCATGTAAATTCCATAGAAAGGATTTGAACCACTCGCCGAAGTGCAATTGGTAACGATGTTATTTACGACATCCACTTTACCTGACCCTGAAATACTGCTGCGTATGGCAACAAGATCGTTGTTGTTGGTTGATTTCGCAACGCTTATAGTATTATTCCCAATGTAAACTGAAGAATTAGTTCCCGTAGAATGAAATACACCATAGATGACATGAGTATGAGCAGTGCCTCCGCCGGCAACATTATCAATGGTATTGTAGCTGACGGTATCAGCCTTCTGATAAATCATATAAATACCATAAGCCTGCACGCTTCCGCTTCCTGCATAATTCTGAATAGTATTTCCGGCAGCAGCAGTACTTCCTCCTGCAAGGTTATTCTGATCATATAAAGAATAGGGAGAAGGAGCATTATAGCCCTTCATTACAATCCCATTGAAACAATTCTTGACTACATTTCCTGTGAACTTGTTGTATGAATTTGCACCTGTGGAAGAAGTCACCACCACATTGGCTGAGGAGGAATTCGAAGTATTCAGTAAAGCAATACCAGTGGAACCTGCTTCATTTCCTGTAGTTCCGGATGATGTATTGTTGAGCTTGTTTAGGGTGATCGCGCAATTGGAAATGGTACAATGCTGCGAACCATTAGTCGCATTTTCCTTTAGTAAAGCGTACCCATATTCCATCCAGGGTCCGGCAGCAGTATTTAAGGAGTTTTCCTGAAGATCAACTTTGTCAATGCTGATGTAATCACCACCCACGACCTTAAAAATACCATCGCCGCTGGTAGTAGAACCTGCCGTTATTATTCCAGTGCTGTTATTCCATGCAGTTAATAATGGATGATTGCCTGCAGTTCCTTTTTTTCTGATCGTTACAGGCTTTGTCTGATCACTTACAGGAACACCTGAACCATATTGAATAACAAAACCTGATGAAGGTGCAGTTTCTGTAAATCCTCCAGGTATCTGGATCACAACCTGTCCGCACACTCCATTTGAGCTCAGGGCATTTATTGCAGTAGTTAGTGAGGCAAAAGCAAAGCTGTTTGGAAAATAGGTATTGGCAGTATTATCAATAAGGTAGTAACCTGAAAGTGCATTGGTAGCCGAGGTTGCGGAGGAAAAAGTATAGGAATAATTAGCTCCTCCATTTGTATTTGCCATAAGGGTGACAACATCTGTACTGGTAGAGGTGTTATAGGCATTCAAAGCCGGGGCGGTAAGAGTGGTTGACAATGCATAATAATATACAGTGGCATTTGCTGTGAAAGGAATAACAGCCTTCCCGACAGCAGGCTGTGTAGTATCAGCGAAAACTACAGGAGCAAAAGTTGATGTCGAAAAATTTGAGCTTGTAGAATAGCGGACAAAAACTTTTTCTTCTGTAACCGGAGAACCTGAACAATTTACCGTTACAATGAGTCCGCCGGCTCCATTACATGCGGAAGCAGTATTATCATATGCCGATGATACAGAAAGTATGGATACCGGCAGTGCAGAGGTTTCAAAAAAAATAGCGCTCGTGTTGTTGTACCCATTATCAGGAAAATTTGCAGTGTAAAATTTTGATGAGTTCAGCGTTATGTTGGTATTTCCCCAGTCAACACAACCTGATGGAATACCTGAGCCTGCCGTATTGCATAAATAGTATGTCTCAACAGAATTTAAATTAACATTCACGCCGGTAAATGCAATATTTGACCGTGACCATTTGTTTTGGAAAAAATTACTGCAAGGACCACTTGTAAATAGAAAATTGTAGGTTCCTGCTCCACCCGCATCAGTTGTGGAAAAAGCGATACGATACATTGCAGAAGCAAGTGGCTGGGCAGTGTAAATATTATTAAATAAATTAATCGCGCCTCCGGTTAAGTCGGTTCCACAAGGAACTTCTATTGAAGTACCGGGGGGATTTGCCATCCTGATCGCCGATTGAGCAGGGGGATTATTGAAAGCATCCCAGGATGCAGGCATGTTTAACCCCTCTGACACAAGAATTTGTGCATCTGTGCAGGTGATACTTAAAATATAAGTAAAGAATATTGATATGATAAATTTTCCCATCTCTTGCTGAATTGAGGACAAAGAGCTATCAAACAGCATTTAGAATTAAAAAATTCCACCGCAATAAGGAAAATATGATGTTGAGGGGTGAAGGTCAGAGGTGGGCGGCCTTATTGAATATCCTGTTTCCCTTAAAATTAACCATGAAATAATAAATTCCTGAGGGGAGTGCATTTAACCGGTCTATTGTTAAAGGGTTTACCCCGGCGTCTAACCAAATTGACATATTAAGAACTGTTTGTCCGAGCTCATTCAGGATTGTAAAGGTTCCACTGCCAGCTTCAGTGGCAAATAGTTGAAATGAAATCTGGTCATTAAAGGGATTTGGATAAATCGTACTCACCATATCAATTAGGATATTTGAGAGTTCAATCATTTTAACCTGAGAATATGCCACTGAATTATCAAGGTCAGCCATACGAAGCCGGTAATAAATAATTTCTGCTTGCAGTTTACTGATGTCAGGATCTGTAAATGAATAATTAAGCGGAGCTGCTGAAAAGCCTGCAGCTATTACTCTTCCGATTTCATTGAAAATAATACCATCAGTACTTCTTTCCACCGCAAAGTAATCGCTGTTGTATTCAGCCGAAGTGTTCCAGGTTAAAACCGCATCAATGCCATTTGTAATCACATCGAAAGCAGTGATCTCAATGGGCAGTATCACATCGGCAAAGCCAATTGCCCAGTCAGAAAAGCTATTGCAGGTATATGCGCTTCGCTCAGCATAGGCTGTTCCGCCCGATTCCCATTGTGTGGTATTAAGATGAAAACCGCATTGCGTCCACGAGGTTGCGCAAACATCATAGCAATAGCTTGCATCGCGCTTGATTACAGCATATTGCAGAGGACTGAATTGAGAATTATTATGTCCGCGCTCGTATAGCGAAACATTATAGTTGCAAACCGGTGATGCAATAAGTGAGAGCCCGGCATCATAGGGCTGGACTGACCACCAGCCAGCATCAAGACGATTATTTATGATAGATCCATTCACCTGAACATTGTAGGGCTCATTTTGCGGGGAGCCATCGGTTGAGAATGACATGCGAAGGTTATTCACATTCGTATTCGAAGTGAAATCCACGTTCATCAATTCATATCCAGCAGCACCTGCAAGCGTGGATGTACCTACAGGAAAACCGTATGAGCCTGTTGCGACTGCTCTTCTTAAGAAGCCGTTGATCCACGAATCGGCGCTGCCGTTTGAGAGATCGAATGTGATAGCAGTAGATATATTATTAGTAACATATACCTCATTGGATGAGGTATTCAGCAACCCGCTGATAAGGTAAAGTCTGCTGGTAATATAGGCATTTGTGGTTCCGGACAATGTTAGTCCCAATGAATTATTTTCTTCAAGATCATAAAATGTTTCATTACCTCCTCCATTCATGGTAATTGTCTGCAGTTGAATAGCTGCATTCACAGTACTGTTGAAAGTTACCTTATTCAGGTTAGGAACAAATGCAGTTCCTGAATTATTGCGTGCCCAGTTTCCACCCACCGTTAAATTTCCGAGTAAAAATCCAGGTGCCCCAAGTTCAAATGTACCAGCGAGTATGCTCATGTTATTTCTTACACAGCGGTCGAAGTTATCACTTGCTCTTACATCGGTTAAAGGAAGATTTACTTCTACATTCCAGGGAACACCAGGTGTCGTTCCAAGGGTTCCGGTTTCCCATGATTGTTGTGTGGCGACCATGTCATAGACCGTTCCTGTAGAGAAGATCAGCGTAGATCCTACGGTATAATAAGGTGCATTCCCCACTACTGCTCCACCACTGTTGATACGAAGGATGTAATTGATGGTTCCCAGATTGCCTGCACCGAAATCTACCTCACCGCTTGCATCCCGCACTTCCACATCGTTGTCGAACAGGATTTTTCCTGATCCTCCACCATTCAATATCAATAGCGTTTTACTATCAAGGGTACTGCTGATGTTTACCACGCCCCCTGCTACAGAGGAAAGAATTGATCGTGTTCCATTTTGCACATTCATATTCATAACAAGGGTACCTGCTCCAAGGCCGGCAGGTCCCTCAAAGTATAAAGTTCTTCCTGTGAGATCAATATCACCATTTGTAATAGTTAGGTAATCATTTCCAAGCCCGCAGCTGCTGGTGGCGCTGATCTTCATATCAGTATTCACCTCGAGTATGAGTTTCTTGCCGGTCTTATCAATCCCAACATAGTTGAATATTTCTGTACCCCCGCCCGACACGGTTATTGTCTGGTTTGAACTGCTGCTATTAAAAAATACACTACGGCAATTGGGATTAAAAACACCTCCGGATGCTCTCGTCCAGTTACCGGTTATATTAATATCATTGTAAGGCCATGTCGCAAGTGAAGATTGAGTAAGCGTTCCATTGATGTTGATGTCACCGAGAACCGTAAGGTCATCGGTCATTTGATTGGTTCCATAATCCATGGAGAGTGTAGAACCGATATCAATGTTAAGATCACCGCCGCACTTTCTTAAAATATTGGTTCCACCATTACCCAGGTCCAGAGTGGTGTTATTACTTACCTGGACATGATTGGGATAACCTGCACCTGTAGTTGAACTCCATTCTAATGAGCGGCCGTAAATACCGGTAGTATTATATTGCAAAGTAGCAATGCCGGAAGTATAAATGGGAGGATTGGCTGCGACATATCCTCCCGCATCTATCCTGAATTTTTTATTAACCGTGGTAGTAATAGTGCTGAATGTTAATCCATTATTGGTGCTCACAACATTGAAAGTTACGGTTCCGAGAACTGTTCCCAATCCATTAAAGGCAACCTCTTCAAGCCCGCTTCCTGCGCTGAATGTTCCATAATTTGCGAAACCGCCATAGGTACAATTGGCATTTATGGTTAAAATCTTATTAGTGATCATTGAAAAAGAAGCAGTGGAAAAAATACTGATGGTGTGGCAGGTTGCATCAGCTGAAAAAATAGTGCAGGAATAAGGAGTACCACCCGGAATAATTACTTCCGATATACTTGTTGGAACTAACGCCGGTGACCAGTTTGATGCTGTGTTCCAGTCAGAGCTTGTAACACCGGTCCATGTGGCGGTATTGATTTCATCCGCTCCGATATCAGGAAAATAGCCCCTTGTTTGATTATCATAATCAACTGTAATTGAAATTACAGTGGCTCTTCCGCTTAGCAAGCAATCATCTGTTAAGTGAAGATCGGAGGCAATGTTTATGAATAAGGCAGTGGATGAAATTGAATTCAAATCCCTTCCTCCTGAATTTGCCTGCCATAGGGTTAGATTGGCATAGGGTGAGCCGGTTCCTCCGGTTACAGTTACCAGCACAGTAGCGGACGCTCCAACATACAGATCATTATAGTTGCAGGTAGTAACATAATCACGCTGGGTAGTACTTGTAAAATACATTGCCTGATTATTAGCCGGTGTAGCCGAGGTACGGTCATTGTAGAAAATGTTATTCTGAAAAACAGTTCCGGTTAAGCCAAGTTCCATTCGAATACAATTGGTAAAGGCCGAACCAGATGCAGCACCCGTAACAACTACCGAGTTATAATTAACTGCAGGTTTCCCGCCCTGGATGTTTATGGCATTGATATATGGATTATTGGTCAAGCCGCTTCCAAGCGAGATCATGTTGTTTGAAATGGTCATGGTACCCTGGCTGATTCTTATCCCATCAATAGGGGCTGTGGTGCCGGTACTGGAATTTTTTAAATCATAGATCAGGTTCTGGCTTATGACATGTCCGCTTCCTGAATTTCCAAGTGCCATACCCACTACTGCATAGGCCTGAGTACCTGTATTGGTATTTTGTAAACCGTGAATAATATTACTGCTGATGGTTTGTGCAGTTCCACCGCTATTTGCCATACCGATTCCCACTACCGAGGAGGTAAATCCTGAATTATAATTTTTTGCAGCATTTGTAAGGTTCATTACTGTATTTCCGGTGATAGTATTCATGGCGGTCTGCGTTACAATTCCGGACACCTGCCATCCGGCATTGTTGGTTGATGATATAAGGTTGCATACAGTGTTGGAGGAAATAGTGAGATTCAAGCCCGTATTGGTCTGGAAAATACCTGCCATGACAGGACTTGATGTAAAATTTAAGCCGGTTGAATTTTGAATACTGTTTGAAAGGGTTGTGCTGCCCACTGTATTCGAGCTGATGGTACCTGACCCATTATTGATGTAGATTCCATAAAAACTTATTGCATTGCTATTGAGCGTGGGAAATAATGTAATTCCGGAAACCTGGTTATTGCTGATTGTGAAAGTGCTGGGTGAAAGAATGGTTATTCCATAGGCAGCACCCTGAACCGTAGTGCTGGTAGCAGCAGTATTTACGGTAAGGCTTCCATTCACAGTGTTGGACCCCACAATGTTTCCTGTAACCGTTCCTATAAGCACAAGGCCGCCTTCTACCGCAATACCCGCGCAAACTCCCGGTAGGGTATTCGCATTTGAGTTGGTATTTAAAACGATGTTTGAAATGGTGTTTCCCTGGATACTGGTAGCTGTTCCTGAAGAGGCTACATTCACATCAATACCGCAATATTTATTACCCCTGTCATCATTTGCAAAGGTCATTGGTGTGCCTCCGCAATATTGCGCTGTGCCTCCAAAATAATTTCCTGAAATCAGGAAATTAAATCCGTTGCCGCCCGTAATTCTGATTCCATAATTATTATTTGCTGCTGTGCTTGTTACGGGGGATGTGAAATAAAAACTGTTGCCGCTGATCGTCCAGTCAGTATTCGCAGCATTGGTAAGTTGTATTCCCGAACCGTAAGCAGTGAAAGTCCCATTCAGATTCACGGTGTTTATAATCTGATTATTGGTTACCGTATTATTGGAATTCCATTTCGATTGGAGACCCGAGGTTCCTTTGGAGCTGATTCCGAATATGGGATAACCATTGGAGCTTTCCCTGATGATGCAGTTCGTAATGGTGTTGTAATCATTACCCAGACCTCCTGAATTAGCAGTACCGAAAAAAATTACACCCTGATCGTTACCTGATACCGAGCTTCCCTTGACCGTGCAATTCTTAATGGTGTTGTAAGATGCATCTTTCCATAACTCAATGGTTCCCACATTTGCTGTATTCTTCGTATTGTCAATAATTAATGAGTTAGTGCCGTCATTCAACCCATCAATAGTTACATAATCAGCTCCCTTCAAATCTATTAAGGTGTCCAGGTTGCCTGAAATAATTCTGTTACCGGATGGGCTGATGGTAAGTTTCGTCCACGCTCCTGAGCTGGGTAAAAGGCGGGCCGTTGTAATTTCTGTAATATCACTGGTGATAGAAATTAAAATGGTTGTTCCGGTTTGTGACCCGCTGTTAATAGCAAGAAAGGCCGCACTTAAAGCTGAGTAAGTTCCATTTCCAACCGATGCCCCGGAAACGGTTACCTGCGCATGGACTTGTTGTAAGAA
>JBDSEA010000122.1:0-10097 GCA_039920305.1 Chitinophagales bacterium | reverse complement strand
CAATACGGGAGGCGGCGGCGGAGGCAATGCGGCTCCAGGAGGACAGGGCGGACAGCGTGTGAACGTGGTGCCGGGATGCACGGGTGATAACCCGGGTATGGGTGGTCATGCATTGAATTATTCTGATACGCTCAATCAAATTTATTCAGGCGGAGGAGGCGGTGCAGGTGATGATAACAGCAATGGCGCTACAGCAGGTGCCAATGGCGGTGGCATCATCATCATCAGGGCAAATACTATTACCGGAAATAATTTTTCAATTCTTGCCCGCGGTGCAGACGTGACTTCCACACTTGCTATCCTCGATGGCGCGGGTGGCGGAGGCGGTGGAGGGACTGTATTACTGGATGTGCCAAATATTACCACACTTACTGTAACTGTGAATGGCGGCATTGGCGGCAGCGTTGACAATGGAACAAGCGGCGCCGATTCCTGCTTTGGTCCGGGTGGTGGCGGCGGCGCAGGAATGATCTGGTTGAGTGGAAATACTCTGCCTCCGGTAACACTTGAATCAAGCGGCGGCGCCAGCGGAATAACTACCGGAGCATCCTGCAATGGCACCACCAACGGAGCTGCTTCGGGGAGCAGCAGCACGCCGTTATCTGATCTTTTGATACCTGAAAGTACCACGCTGTTTGTTCCCCTTACTCTGCAGGTTTCCAATGATACCATTGTCTGCGTGAACACCCCTGCCCTTCTAACCGCTACTGCTTCCGGTACCGGCACACTCACCTATTACTGGAGTAATGGCGCAGCTTCTGACACCACTACTATCTATCCGGCAGACTCAGCCACATACGAGATCACGGTAACTGATTCCCGCGGATGCTCACTTACAAAGACTGTTGACATCGGCATCAAATCAAACATTGTAACCGTTAGCGCATTTCCTGACAGCATCGTGAAGGGGTGGGAACCCGTTTACCTTTTAGCGGATACCACGGGCAACCAGCATTTTGTGTGGGATCCTCCCCTATTCCTCAGTAACGATACCATATACAACCCGGTAGCCATGCCGCCTGATACCATCATCTATTGCGTTACAGCAACAGGATATAATGGCTGCATTGATACCGCTTGCGTGACAGTGAATGTGATTGTTCCTCCCCCTGCGATTTTTGTCCCCACTGCTTTTACACCGAATGGTGATGGCAAGAATGATACATGGCACCTGATCATGCATCCCTGTTATTCGGTGGAGGAAGTAAGGGTGTGGAATCGCTGGGGAATAAAAGTTTATGACTATCAGGTTGAGGGAACAAAGGAATGGGCAGGAACATTTAAAGGCCAGCCCCAGCCAATGGAAGTATACTACTACTTCATCAGGGTAAAATGCTCTGAGCATGATTCGGACGAAGAGCTGGTGGGGAATGTGACAGTGATACGATAATAAAATGAGAATTTGTTTTCTTGCTAAACTCATTATCGGTTCTGCGTTTTGCTTAGAAGCTGTTTGGGAATTTATAGAACCCTGAAAATTTAATGTTTCGACAGGCTCAACATGATTCGCCATATTGTCACCCTGAGCTTGAGTCTTCGGGTGTGACATTTTTATAAATTGAACTGCGGACTCTTGGGTTATTGTGTAGGGGAAATGCCCGCGAAAACATAAAACTATGAAACGCTTTATCTCAATTTATGCTGAGAAAAGATAAAATATACTTTGAAATTTTTGATGCAGGAGATATCGTAAGGATAGAGCCAATAGGATTATTAATGCAAGATTCCGAACTTGATTGGGACCACAATTGGATCATAACCAATGTGACCGTTAAGGGAGGAAAGTTTTCAGGACAGTTCGAAGCTGCTTTTATGACGGTTGACTTTGAAAAATTTAAACAAGAGCTTAGACTGCTTTATGATAACTTGAAAGGGTATGCTGCTTTTTCCGGAATTGAAGGCCAGCTGGAATTAAAAATCATCGGTGATGGACTTGGGCATTTTGAGGTTGATGTGGCTGCAGCTGACCAGCCCCCCATCGGCGGACAGTTGAAATTCAGAATGGCATTTGATCAAACATCAATTCATGAACTGGTTGATCAGTTAGACCGAATAACCAAACAATATCCAATTTCCGTAGATTGGAATATTAATAATGAATGATCGTCCTGATAACGACAGGACGGAATAAGTAATCTGATTTTTCTTTCAAAGCAGCCGGACTAATAATCTGCAATCTCAGAGAATTAAATCGCAAGGTGAGCCTACAATTTCCTGAGTGGACAGAATTTATGAAAGGTTGTATTCAATATCATCAGTCACTTGATTAACAAACCCTGAAATGAAAGATCCATGGACCGAAAGATGGAATGACAGATATAGCAGGGAAGAATATGCTTATGGCGAACTACCTAACAGTTATTTAAAAAAACATTTAGGAAAGTCAAAGGCGGGGAGCATACTTTTCCCTGCAGAAGGTGAAGGTCGCAATGCAGTGTATGCAGCCAGACTTGGATGGACCGTTTCAGCATTTGACATAAGCATTGAAGGAAAGAAAAAAGCCTTGCGGCTTGCAGAAACCAATAAGGTGAAAATTGACTACCAGGTTGGTGAATTGCAGACATTGAATTACAGCATCGGACAATTCGATTTAATTGCTCTAATTTATGCGCATTTCCCGGCAAATATTAAATCATTGTACCACAAGACACTTGACAAATATCTTCGTAAAGGGGGTGTAATAATTTTTGAAGCATTTAGTAAGAAACATATTGAATTTAGTGCAAGAAATGAGAAAGTAGGTGGACCAAAAGATATTGAAATGCTATTTTCGATTGACGAAATAAAATCTGATTTTATTAATTATGATTTTAAAGAATTAGCAGAAACGGAGATTGAGCTTAGTGAAGGAATATACCATAACGGACAGGGCTCGGTAATAAGGTTTGTGGGGCGAAAAAAATAAGACAGCACTAACAGGAGTATTGGGTTAAAAAAGGGCTCACGAAAAAATTGATTATATGAGCTTCTGCAACTTTTACCTGCAAAACACCCAAGGCTAATTAATAAAAAAAAACTACTATGACATCAACATAAACCGGAAAGTGAGACACCGCACCCTGTTTCGCATTCACCGGTAAGTTATGCCCTATGTTTATTTTGTGGCTTTCAATATAATCCGAATAGTTTCTTCCGGCTAATCCCGGTGTGGACTGAAACTGTTTAAAATGGACGATCATGAATTTTACCATTGAAAAATCAATAGAAATACTTGAACGCACACCCGGCGTTCTCAATACGATGTTGCAAAATCTTTCCGCTGAGTGGACTTCAAACAATGAGGGCGGTGAAACATGGAGTGTGTATGATATTATCGGTCATCTTATTCATGGAGAAAAAACCGACTGGATCCCGAGAGCAGAAATTATTCTTTCTGAGAATACCAACAAAAAATTTGTACCATTTGACCGCTTCGCACAATTTGAAGAAAGTAAAGGCAAGTCACTGGCGCAGCTATCCGATGAATTTAAAATATTGCGTGAAAACAATATCCGGCATCTTCACTCCTGGCAACTTACTGGCAAGCAGATGGAACTAAAAGGGGTTCATCCCGCTTTTGGAGAAGTTACCCTATCTCAGCTTCTTTCAGCGTGGGTTGTACACGACCTTAATCATATCGCCCAGATTTCCCGCGTCATGGCAAAGCAATATCAGGCAGAAGTGGGTCCCTGGATAGCATATTTAAAAATATTGCAGCAATAGTGCGGAACCCTGTGAGGAAAAAGAGTAAATGGATTGGTAAATAAAGTGATGGATGAAACACTTCGGGAAATGATTGAAAAAGAATTTTTCAGAAAAACAACTTATAGCAATGGCGGAAGTAATCACATGAAAATTTTAATTTCAGGACGGCACTGCAGTTACTGCTGCGGGATTGAACCACTGAAATCCGGCAACGGCATGCTGTGAAAGATTGCCGTTTTTTCTGCACTTTTTTGGCATTACAGTTAGATAATATTGCTTTTATCAATCAGCCGGAAAATAATATCACTTGCGATGATACATCTACCTGCCCTTGTCAGGTAACCAGAATATTATTGCAGGAACACTTCTTTTTTCTCCAACAAATTTGTTCCTAACTTTCCATCACTATTTGCATCCTTCCTTTAAGATAAAATCAACACAATGCAAAGCTCTTTTTACACAAAAATCTTTTTGCTTCTAAGTACAAATTTTTTATCATTCTGCTTGCTCCATGCCCAGCAAAATGAATGGACCTGGATGAAGGGAAGCAGTGGAAGCAATGGGCCAGCCAACTATGGAACACTGGGCGTAGCAAGTGCAAGCAATACACCCGGTGCCCTATATGAGGCTACTCAATGGACTGACCAGCATGGAAACTTCTGGCTGTTCGGCGGCTTAAAAGATTTCGGAAGTGAATACAATACTCTCTGGAAATTTGATCCTGCCACGAATGAATGGACGTGGATGAAGGGAAGCAGCAACTGTTGCCAGGCAGGAGTTTACGGAACACTTGGCGTTCCATCTTCAGCCAACACTCCGGGTTCACGCGCCTGGGGATCGTGGGCATGGGTAGATACGGCAGGAAACTTCTGGCTTTATGGTGGTATAGGCAATGATCTTTTCGGCGGTTACCAGGTGCTGAGTGACTTATGGAAATATGATGTGGTCACGAATGAGTGGACATGGATGGACGGACCAAGCAGTGCCACTGTTGCGGTGGATTACGGAACGCTTGGAACACCCACTTCCACCACTTCGCCGGGAGCCCGGGCAGAAAGTGATGCCGCCTGGGTTGATGATTCCAGCAGGCTATGGCTATTTGGCGGGGCGCTTTATTTTCCTCAGATGGGAGGATGGAGCATCGGTGGCTTTGGAAATGACATGTGGATGTGGGATCCTGGCATTGGCGAGTGGACGTGGATGCAGGGTACGCAAGCATTGAGTGGCCCCGGTGCTTACGGAACGATTGGAATTCCGGATTCTTCAAATTATCCCCCGGGAAGAGGATCATATTGCAACTGGAAAGATTCAGCAGGAAATTTTTATTTCTTTGGCGGATATAACCTCAGCAAGTGCTGGAATGACATGTGGCAATATGACTGGCACAACAATGTGTTTACCTGGATCAGCGGCCCGTCTTCCGCTAACGGGCTTGGCACTTACGGAACACTGGGAATACCAGACATCAATAACATTCCTCCCGCCCGCTATGAAAACCGCTGCTTCTGGCAGGATCACTGCGGGGGCTTCTGGCTTTGGGGTGGCGCGCACACAGGGGGCTCGGTTTTTAATGACCTCTGGAACTATAATCCGTCTTCGAACGAGTGGACATGGGTAAGCGGAGAAAACAGCGGCAATTTCATAGGAGTATTTGGAACACAAGGTGTTTCCGATCCTTCTAATGAACCCCCTGCAAAATATGGCTCAGTAGGATGGGTGGATTCAGTTGGAAACCTTTGGATGTTCGGTGGCGGAGTTCCCGGATTTACTGGAGCCATGAATGATCTCTGGCGGTATGTTCCGGATTCAACGTACTGCGGCCCCGTACAAAACCCTGCTGTTGGATTTGCAGTCTCTGATGCAGAATTGTGTGAGAAATTCTGTACCAGCTTTTTTGATTCTTCCACCAATAACCCGGTTTCCTGGCAATGGCTTTTTCCCGGGGGCTCTCCTTCTTCTTCTACAGACCAGAATCCCACAGGTATTTGCTACGCAGTGCCTGGGGTTTATGATGTAACACTGATCACCACCAATATCAATGGAAGTGATACCCTTATTTTACAGAATTATATTACCGTGTTTGCCACTCCGCCTTTTCCGTCAATTACACAGGCGGGATATATACTTACCGCGAGTGCGGGCTATTCTTACCAATGGCAGTTCAATAGTGCAGACATACCAGGGGCGACAAACCAATCCTACACCATATTGCAATCAGGATTATATACCGTAATCGTAGGAGATTCGAATGGCTGCGTAAATTCTGCATCAACGGAAGTACTGATAAGCGGAATGGAAGACATCAGTAATGGATCAGCAATATTCATTGCGCCCAATCCATCGGATGGATTATTTACCATTGAGGGTTTGAATGGAATAGACTGTGATGAGGCTTCAATCCATGTAAGGAATACTTTCGGACAGATTTTATTTGCTTCAGAGCAAATGATTTCTTCTGCTAACCGCAAAATCCAGGTTAACCTGAGTAATTCCCTGCCGGCATTTTATTTCATTGAAATAACCTGCGGGAATATATTTTTTGTAAGGAAAATATTAATTCAATAGTACCTGTCCTGTTCAGGGGTTTAGTATTTCTGATATGTGGCCAATTTTATGTACACCAATTATTTTAATAACTGAAAATTTAATCAAATGAAAAAGCCTATTTTTTTGGCTGCTCTTTTTCTGCCGGTCTTCACCTTCTCACAAACTTTTTGCGGATTCACCTGCAGTGATTGCCTTAACAAGCTCTTTGTTGGCAGCAATAAAATAATTACCATCAGCAATCTCTCCTATGCATCTCCATCTATCAGCAATGATTATGTTGATTACCAGATTTCCAAGGACGGCTGCATCATAGATACGGTATGCCTGTATGGAAATGATGCGGCCGAAAATTCCCTGGTATATGATGTATTATATCCGGAACTTTCCTGTGGCACTTATCCGCTTTTACCAGCTGTAATATTATTTCATGGCGGCGGCTTTAGTGAGTGCACCAATAAAACCGGTATTGAAGACTATGCAAAGGATTTTGCCCGGCGGGGCTTTGTTGCATTCAGCGTTGAATACAGAAGAGGAAAGATTGCTGACAATTCATCATTAACCGCGTCCTATGTGCTCGCTTTATACCGCGGATTGCAGGACGCGCGCGGGGCCATACGAACCATCATTAAAAGACAGAATGAGGGAACACAGCCTTATCGTATTGATGTGAATAAAATTTTTATCGGGGGTGAAAGCGAAGGGGGAGTAATTGCATTGAATACCGCCTATCTTAACCAAAAGCAGATTGATAAGGTGTTGCCCGGAGCCTCTGCACTGCTTGGCTCTGTGAATGCGTCATTGCCCTCACCTCCCTATTATTATGGTGAGCCCAGCATTGATTATACCATTCGCGGAGTGTTCAACCTGTGGGGAGGCCTGGCTGAGGCAGATAAAAATGGAAGCCCTGCAGGTTTCATTGAGCCGGGCGAGCCACCCTTCATAGGGTTTCATGGAAAGTTAGATGGAACCGTATCCTACACAGCGGAGCTAAAAACATTTTCTACCGGAAATAAAGCGTCTGTGGAACAGTGTGATGATATTCAATATACCAATCCTGAAGCCGGTAAAACCATCTGGCTGCTGGGGTCACGGGCTGTTTATAATGAATGCAAGAGCCAGAATATTTGCGCAGAAGTATACATTGATTCCAATATGGGTCACGGTATCAGCGATGATCCGAATCCATTAGCACTTCCTTTTACCAAAACTTCAAAGGTGAAAGATTATATTGTACAGCGGACTGCAGGTTTTTTCCAGGCAGTGCTCTGCGGTAAATGCAACGAGATTGCCACCTCACTTTTTGTAGATTGCGTGAATGTCCGCTGCCAGGCGGCAAATCCTGATGATTTGGCTGATGTTAACAATTGCAGCATGTTTCGCCAATCAGCGGAAATCAATCCGGACGATCCTGAATGGAAGATTTTCAATACAGGCAGCGTAGTTGAAATCATATTTTATAATAGACAATACGCAGCGATTGAACTTTTTAATGCATGGGGCCAAAAAATTAAAAGCTTGAACGGCACATTTGATCGTGCCGGAATTCCTGTTTACGGCTTGCCGCAGGGAATTTACTTAATCAGGATCTCCACTGAAACAGAATCGCGGACTCAGCAAATGTTTTTGAATGGAAGTAAATAGTTTTTTTCTCGGAATACCCGGGAATATTCGGAAAAGTATTTTCACTCTGAACATCACCTGAATCTCAGGGATTGATTTTTACAGCTACTTCATCTCTCCCACTACGGTTGCCGCTTCACTGATATAAATATCTTTCTTCAGGTTCTTAAAAAATTGATTATTGCGGGCAATGCTCACGCTGTCTGCATTAACCCTGGCCAGATCTGCCGGAAGATTTGATACTGCAACAAGACCTGTATCAGAAAGTATGGCTTCATACTTTTTTTCTTTGTCATTCAATATCTTCTGCAGGTCACTGTATTTTTTATAGCTAAGCGGATACATCGTGTTCTCGCTGCGTTCTTTAAAATCTCTGGCTTCTTCCTGTATCAATTGAAAAGCGTTGCTTGATGACATCCGCTTTTCACTTCCTGCTCTTAATTTGTCATAGCTATATCCGGCCTTCCAGGGCTCAAATATTGCTGGTGGAATCTCATCCCATTTTATTGCATACTTATTCTCTTTTTCACCATTAGGAATCTCTGCATATGGATCAGGTAGAATGATATCAGGTGTTACTCCCCTGAGTTGTGTGGAGCCCCCGTTTACCCTGTAAAATTTCTGAATCGTGATTTTGATAGAACCCAGGACCGGTGCACTGCTTTGTTGATGGGAAACCAGGTTATCAAGGTTATAGAAATTCTGGACAGTACCTTTTCCATAGGTTGTGCGGCTTCCGATAACCACGGCGCGATGATAGTCCTGCATAGCGGCTGCAATAATCTCAGAAGCAGATGCACTGTTCTCATTCACCATAATAGTTAGTGGACCATCATAAATTATTTCGGGGTCACTGTCTGACAATACATTCGCTCTTCCACCACGCTGCCGTACCTGCACCACGGGTCCGCTTTTGATAAAAAGGCCGCCGAGCTTTACAGCCTCCTGTAAGGAGCCTCCGCCATTATCGCGCAGGTCGAGAATAATTCCTAAAACATTTTCTGACTTAAGCTTCTGTAATTCTTTTTTCACATCATCAGAACAGCTCCTTCCGCCACGCTGATCTACAGGAGCATAAAACTCAGGCAACCTGATGTACCCGATCTTATTTCCATTGCTATGAATGAGCGCTGATTGTGCATAGGTAGCTTCAATCACCACGACATCACGGATAATGGGAACAACGAGAATAGTACCATCGGGCTTTTTTACTGTGAGTCTCACTTCAGTACCTTTTTTACCGCGGATAAGCTGAATGGCTTTATCAAGCCGCATGCCTTCTACGTTTACCGGCTCCTGGCTTCCCTGTCCTACTTTTTGAATTACATCATTTGCTTTTAATTTTCCCTGCCTCCAGGAAGCGCTGCCGGGTACTATGCTTGTAATTTTTATCTCGCCATCCTTTTGTTGCAGCTGGGCTCCGATGCCTTCCAGTTGCCCTGACATTTGTATATCGAAATTCTGCTTATTGACAGGCGCAAAATATTCGGTATGTGGATCTTCCACATTAGAGATGCAGTCAAGATAAATTCCAAGCCAGTCTATTCTTTCCAGTTCATTCACGCGGCTGAAATATTCTTCATTGCTTTTCTTAACTGCTGCCCGCGCATTCTCCTCCAACTGATCGTACGTCCTAACTTTCACCGTATCTGATTTGGCTCTGGCTTTTTCCTGTGTATTTACTTTTTCATTCAATTGCTGCAGAACCTGGAGCTTCATATACTTGCGCCATTCATTTTTCTGCGATAAAGAGTCTGCCGGATATTCCAGCTTATCGCCGTCGGTTTCAATATTTTCATCGGCACTGAAATCAAGGGGATCGGCCAGTGCCATCTTACTGTAACGGTAAGCCTGATTCAGCCTGACAGAATAAATTTTCATCACCGCATCAAAGAATGCGTAAGAGCTATCATTGATCTCGTCATCTATAGAAAACCGATAGCTGCTTAGCTCATCAATATCTTTCCTGTTAAAAATCTTTTTATTGAAATCAACACGTTTTAAGTACTCCTGAAAAATTTTATAGGAAAATGAATCATTTACTGGGTGGGGTGAATAATGAACGCTGTTGATGCCCTCCATGATCATGGTCAGGAGCAGCCTGCTATCGGACGCAGGCTTCTGACGAAAAGCTAAGGAAAAATATAAAATGGCGGCAAATAATAATGCTCCTCCCGTAATAAGAAAAAAACGCCTTCCTTTAAGTGACCTTTTCATGATGGTACGATTGAAAAGCAAAGTTATAT
>JBDSEA010000121.1:0-22428 GCA_039920305.1 Chitinophagales bacterium | reverse complement strand
TGCCTTGATGAAAATCATCCTGCCGGAAAACACAAAGCAGTAAAATTTAATGATGCCTTATTATTTACTAAAAAAGATACAACTCTTTTAAAAAAAATAATTTTAGACGGAGTTAAAGAATTTGAAGCACTGCCTTCTTTTGATGATGAATATGGAAAGCGATATTACGTTGATATGATACTTTATAAATTTGGAAAAAAGATTCCGCTTAGAACCAGCTGGATCATTAAACAAAACGAAGATTTTCCAAGACTCACCACTTGTTATATTAAGAAACGATAATGCAAAAACAAGAAATAAAATTATTGGATGTAGTTGCGCTTCTGAAAGATAAGCAGGAAAGCAAACTGTCAATAGGCCAGGTCGGTACGGTTGTAGAAATACTGGATAAAGGAATATTTGAGGTGGAGTTCTCAAATAAAACCGGAGAAACCATTGCCTTGGTTCCATTAAAAGAAGAAGAACTTTTATTGCTGCACTATGAAGTCGAAATGGTGTAAATGAATCATAGTCAATTAAGGGTTTTCCTGAACAAGAAAGTAAAATATTACAACCGGCCCGAATTCATTCCCTCTGATCCCATCAGCATCCCGCACCGGTTTTCAAAGAAGCAGGACATTGAAATTGCCGGGTTTTTTGCTGCCACGCTCGCCTGGGGAAACCGGACATCTATTCTCAACAGTTGTAACTGTTTAATGATCCTGATGCAGGATGCTCCTCATGATTTCATTTTGAATCACGAAGAAAAAGATCTGAAGCGCTTTGAAGATTTTAAGCACAGGACCTTCAATGGAACGGATCTTTTATACTTCATTCACTTCTTCAGAAATTATTTTCAGAAAGAAGATTCACTCGAGAATGCATTTGCACAATTCATTTCAGCAAAAGATGAAAATGTAGAACCGGCATTAACCGGCTTTCATGACCTGTTTTTTTCTTTCGGGGATTTTCCGCTGAGAACAAAGAAGCATGTTGCAACGCCGAAAAGAAATTCAAGCTGCAAGCGTCTGAATATGTTTTTGCGGTGGATGGTAAGAAATGATAAGACCGGAGTTGATTTCGGAATCTGGAAAAAAATAAAACCCTCGCAGCTGGTCTGCCCCTGCGATGTGCATGTTGATCGCGTAGCGCGCCAGCTTGGATTGATAAAATCAAAACAAACGAACTGGAGAACTGCACTGGAACTAACTTCTAAGCTGAAGGAATTTGATGCAAATGATCCCGTAAAGTATGACTTTGCCTTATTCGGACTGGGAGTCATGAAGGTTTCGGGTTAGGGGTTTAGAGTTTAATTTACTTCGTGAAATCAAATGAAGCGGAAAAGATCACCGCAGAAACGATCTGGCAAAGCTTTGACCTGGAAAAAATTAATTCAGATGATAAGCTGATGGAGAAAATCCGTGAGCTCCTGATTAATAAAATTGAATTGCTTCTCACCCGGGATTTTGAGAAGCTCATTGCTATTCTTTACCGCATTGATGTAAGTGAAGAAAAAGCGAAAGCCGCGCTTGTATCAGAAAAAAATCGTGCAGCAGTGTTAGCCGACCTGATCATCGAAAGGCAAATTCAGAAAGCAAAGTTGAGAATAGAATAGCACGACAAAAAGGACGAGAACGACAACAATGTTGGCGAGTGAGCTTCGATAAACTCAGGTTGACAATTGTGGAAGGTCATGCTGAGCTTGTCGAAGCATTGTGGGAGCAATCAGTAAGAGAAAATTATTTTTTCGTCGCCGTGATGATGTGTGCTGCATAAGGAACTTCATATCCTGATTCCATCTGGTATTTCTCCATTGAATGCTTCACTTCGTTACGAATCGCTTCGAGCTGTGCAGGATCCTGTCGGGCTAACAGCGCGGCAGTGCGCACCCCTGCATTCAATTCTGAATCGAATAAGAAGGTATCAGACGGCACGTGCCATTGAACGGATCGCGTTTCAAATTTCACTGATGACTCACTGAATTCTGCTGCCGCGAGTGCCTTTCTTGCTTCACCTTCATCGCTGAACCGGTAATAGGGAGGACCTTCGGGGAGATCAACTTTCATGTTTCCGAATTTTTCAATGGCGCTGCTCATGATGCGTGATCCCTCACTGATCTCCGGTGAGGCCCATACGGTAAAACCTAATCTTCCCCCATGCTTCAAAACGCGGTTAGCTTCCCGCAATGCCCCATCGGCATCGGGCACCTGCATTAAACCGAAGTTCATTGCAACACAATCGAAATTTTCATCAGCAAAAGGGAGTGACTGAGCGTCACCTACTATGAATTCTATTGCTGGAAACTTCTTCTTCGCAATTGAAATCATCTCCTTTGAGAAGTCAATGCCAGCGGGATATGCTCCTCTCTGTGATACCGCCTGTGCCACCAGGCCGGTACCGCAGGCAACATCAAGCAGTTTCATTCCTTTCTTTACCCCAATGGAATCAAGTAATGGCTCTGCGAGTTTAATGGTAAGCAATGCCCACACGGCCTCGTACCTGTCAGCGACACGCTCCCAGCCATCGTGCACGAGCTTAGCAAATGAAGAATCAGTGGTATCCATTTTTAATTTTAAAATGAAGATATGAAATTATCATTCGCACTTCGAAAAATTATCTTCGCACTTCCATTCACCATTCACTACTCACCACACACTACTCACCTATGAAACTCATCAGCTATTTCAATTCACTTGATGAACAGGATCACCTTGCACTGCTCCATAATGAAGAGGCGTACGATGTACAGGAGCTCGACTGGCGCTTTCCGGGCAACATGCAGCTCTTCCTGTATGCCTGGGATGATGTGATTGAGCCGATGATCGAAATGAATGAGCGGATCAGGGAGGGGAAAGTTAAATCGGTGCGCCCAAAGTTGCTGAGTGAACTGCAACTGATGGCGCCGGTGCCGCAGCCGGGATCATGCAGGGATGCCTATGCCTTTCGCCAGCACGTAGCGGCAGCAAGAAGAAACCGTAAGGTGGAAATGATCCCCGAGTTTGATCAGTATCCGGTGTTCTATTTCACCAATCACAATTCCATACAGGGTCCGGGAAATGTGGTCTGCATGCCTGATCATTTTCACAAGCTGGACTTTGAGCTGGAAGCGGCAATTGTGATCTGCCGCAGCGGCAGAAATATACGCGCTGAAGAAGCGGATGCCTTCATCGGTGGCTACATGATCATGAATGACCTGAGTGCCCGTGAACTACAGATGGAAGAGATGAAACTGAATCTTGGTCCTGCCAAGGGGAAGGATTTCAGCACCGCCATCGGACCGATGCTTGTGACCCCGGATGAGCTGGAGGAATATAAAATGGCGGCCAAGCCAAACCATACCGGCAGCAATTACAATCTTGAAATGAGGTGCAGCGTGAACGGAAAGCAGGTTTCACAGGGAAACCTCGGGGACATGGACTGGACATTTGCAGAGATCATCGAGCGGGCTTCCTACGGCGTGAACCTGAATCCCGGTGAAATAATCGGGAGCGGTACCGTGGGCACCGGATGTTTTCTAGAGCTAAACGGAACAGGCAAGTTTAACGATCCCAATTATCAGGAGCAATGGCTGCAGGAGGGTGATGTGGTGGAAATGGAAATCACCGGACTTGGAAAACTCATAAACACGATTGTTAAGGATGAGAGTGATTTTTCTATTCTGGCCCTGAAGAGGATTTAATAGAACTCAAATAAATATGATAGCATGTTTGAAACACTGATTCTCGAAAAGCACAGCGGCAAAGCAACCATCAGACTCAATCGCCCTGAAGTGTACAATGCCTTCAATGAGTTGATGAAGAAAGAATTACTGGAGGCATTAAAAAATGCAGAAAAGGATAAAGTGACCCGTGCCGTCGTTATCACCGGTGCAGGAAAAGCATTTTGCTCCGGTCAGGATCTGAAAGAGGTGATGAACCTTCCTAACCGGAGCTTTCAGGAATCACTGAACACAGGCTACAATCCAATCATTCGCACAATGCGAAACATGCCGAAACCCATCATCTGCAGATTGAATGGCATTGCAGCAGGAGCGGGCTGTTCCCTTGCTTTGGCCTGTGATATGATTATCGCTGCAGAGGAATCGGCAATGTCAGAAATCTTCATCAATGTAGGTTTGGTGCTCGACAGCGGCTCATCCTATTTTCTTCCCCGAATAATCGGTTCTTCCAGAGCATTTGAACTTGCAACGAGCGGAAGAAAAATCTCAGCGAAGGAAGCGCTTGACTTCGGAATCATAAATAAAGTTGTTCCATTGAGTCAGCTCGATGCAGCAGTTGATGAAGCTGGAAGCTACTACGCGAATGCTCCGACAAAAGCAATCGGATTGATAAAAAAGATGCTGAACAAATCCTTCCACAGCGATCTTGATACCATGCTGGATTATGAAGCCTGCTGCCAGGAGATAGCCGGTAATTCCTCAGATAACAAAGAAGGAGTGAAAGCGTTTCTGGAAAAACGTAAACCGAATTTCACAGGGGAATGAATTTACACGTGCCAGTTCCCAGGGGCCAGGGACAGTTGACAAAAACAGGTCGGGAGAAATGCTTCACGTTTCCTATCTCACTTTTCACGATTTTCTGTTTTCTGTTTTACATTATCTTAATTTCCTCCTGCAAAAACCAGAAGCCTGATATTTCCAAAATCAGGGTTGATTTGACTGTAGAGCGCTTTGAGAAAGATTTGTTTTCTCCTGATACCATAAGCCAGGATAGTGCAATCAATAAATTGATTGTTAAATACGGAGACTTTTTTTTCTTTTATTTCAATGATTATTCAAATAACTGGAAAATAAAAAATGATTCCGGCAATGCATGGCATGATAGCGTAATTACCTACACTCAGGACCGTACAATGCGGGCGCTTTATGACAGTGTGGAAGAGAAATATGATGACCTTACCTCCATTAAAAACGGACTAACATCGGCACTTCGCTATTATAAATATTATTTTCCCGAATTTGAAATTCCAAAATTTATTACTTTAATCAATGCCCCTTCACATGGCGCATTTACTTACGGTGACAGCCTTCTCTGCATAGCGCTTGATGATTACATGGGTCCGCTGTTTTCATTCTATAAATTTGAGAATGTGCCGCAATATTTGATTCACAGATTCAGCGCTGAGTATATTATACCTAATTGTATTCAGGTACTGAGCACTCACAGGTTTCCTTTTGATCCTGTTGGTAAAAAATTACTTGATGCCATGATCTACAATGGAAAGGTGACTTATCTGAAATCCATGGCGATGCCCGGTACACCTGACTCGCTGATTACCGGATTTTCAAAAAAAGATCTGCAATGGTGTGATGAAAATGAAAAAGAAATCTGGAAATTTTTCATAGCCAAAAACCTTTTATACTCACAGGATCCGCTTGAATATCTGAAATATGTGAATGAGGGTCCTTCCACATCCGGTATGCCGCCGCAATCACCGGGTAATACCGGAAGCTGGGTGGGGTGGAAAATTGTTTCTTCATATATGAAAGGGCATCCGGAAATTTCGCTGCCGCAGTTGATGAGAGAGCAGGATGCACAAAAGATTTTGACTGAATCGAAATACAAGCCTTAAATTGATATAACCTGAAGCGGCAATTTTCAATTGCTTATTCGGGTAGGTGGCATCAATATCCATTCATCAATTAAGTGATTCTCAATACAATTACTTTGGTCATTTCTTTTTCCCTCGTAATTTTATTCGCAAGAAAATTTTTTAAAACCATGAACATTGTACCTGTAGTTGACCTGTCTGATTTTACTTCAGGACATGCTGAGAAAAGAAAACGGTTTATCAAAGAACTTGGTGATGCTTACCATGAAGTTGGCTTTGCAACGGTTAAGAATCATGGGATCAGTGACTGGATGATTGAAGAGTTATACCGTGAAGTGAAATCATTTTTTTCCCTCCCATCAGAAATCAAATGGAAATATGAGCGCAGTGAGCTCGCAGGGCAGCGCGGCTATACCTCGTTCGGGAGAGAGCATGCGAAGCATTCCAGCATTCCCGACATGAAGGAATTTTTTCAGTTCGGGCAGATTGTGACTGACGATGATCCTATTAAAAAGGAATATCCTGATAATGTATGGGTGGAAGAAATCCCGGGCTTTAATGATTCCCTTGTGAATGCATACCGCAGCTTTGAGAACAGCGGTGCGCAATTGCTTCGGGCAATCGCCCTATACCTTGAGCTGCCTGAGAATTATTTTGAAAAGAAAATACATAACGGCAACAGTATCCTTCGTGCTATTCATTATCCGCCTATCACACAGGAACCCGGAAAAGCATTGCGCGCAGAGCAACATGAGGACATCAACCTCATCACGCTTCTTGTTGGTGCATCTGCAGAAGGTCTCGAGCTGCTTACAGTGGAGGGCCAATGGTTTCCGGTGACTGCCCTTCCGGGCCAGATTGTGGTGAATGTTGGCGACATGCTCCAGCGACTTACGAATGACAGGCTGAAATCTACTACACACCGCGTGATAAACCCGTCAAAAGAGTTATGGGGCACTTCCCGCTATTCCATCCCATTTTTTCTGCACCCGCGCAGTGAAATGAGACTGGACTGTCTTGGCAGCTGCATCTCCCTTGAAAATAACCGCAAGTATGATCCCATCACTGCTGGCGATTACCTGAATCAGCGCCTGGAAGAAATCGGTTTGAAGCAAGCCAAAGTGTGAACGGATGAAGCTGCGAGCTCTCATCTATCTTAAAGACATTCTATTTCTCGCACTAACGAGTTTCGGAGGACCGCAGGCTCATCTGGCTCTGATGCATAACATACTGGTAAAAAAGCGCGCATACTTTACAGAAGAAGAATTACTCGAAGCAAACGCGCTGAGTCAATTGCTTCCCGGTCCGGGCTCTACGCAAATAATTATCGTGCTGACCCAAAAGAAGTGGAACACGGTGATGGCTATACTCGCCTTGCTGATATGGATTTTACCCGCTTGTACCATCATGACCTTACTCGTAGTAATGTTTACCTACTTCGAAGCCAGCGCTGTACCCACCGACTTCCTGATTTTTGTACAACCCATGGCAATCGGCATCATTTCTTATGCTGGATTTTACCTCGCAACCAGGGTGATTCATAATAATACCGCGATGATGATCATGATGCTCTCGTTACTGATTGCCGCTTCGCTTACTACTCCCTGGACATTTCCACTCATCATCGTCGGGGCTGCAGTGATCACCAATTTTACGAGGAAGGAGGAAACAATTATTACTCCATCCCCAAAGCATATCTCCCTGAAGCGGTCATGGCTTAGCATCAGTATTTTATTTTTTGCCTTTATCGTTGCCGGCGTACTCGCGCTTGTTACCCGCGAAAGGCCCTTTATCCTGTTTGAAAATTTTTTCAGATTCGGTACGCTCACATTTGGCGGTGGCAGCGTTCTGGTTCCGCAAATGTTTGAGCAGTTTGTGAAACACAGGCATTACCTGAGCGCCGATGAATTTATGTCAGGTCTGGCTGCAAGCCAGGCGATGCCGGGTCCGTCATTCGCTTTTGCGGCATTCACAGGAGGAATGGCACTAAAAAACTGGAATGATTCATTCACGCTGCTGGGATGTGTGATTGGTACCGTAGCAATTTTTTTACCCGGCGCCCTCATTGCTTTTTTTATTTTTCCAATATGGGAGCTGGTTAAAAACTATTTTTTCGTCAGAAGGGCATTGGAGGGCATGAATGCCGCGGCGGTAGGACTGGTTTTTTCCGGTGCAGTTATTCTTTTTACAAACCTTGAATTTCATATGATTAACATTTTTGTCGTAATTATTACTTTTCTGCTGCTCAATTATACCCGGCTAAAAGCACCGGTTCTTGTTGTGATGGCGCTGCTGGCAGGATTTGTTTATACCAGGTTTTGAAAAGCGAGCTATTCAAACCTAATTTAAATGGACTTTTTTGAATCAGGTAAAACTGAAAAGACTATTGTGATTCAGTGAAAATCAAATAAAAAGATTTTCTTTACCATGTTGAATAACTAAAAAAAAAATTCTAAGTTTACTGAAACGAATCGGCTATCGGAAACTGTTACAACCTGGAATTTCTGTCTTTCTTGCTGAACACTCCTGTTCGCTGATTTCGCGTCATATTATTTTCATCAGTATCAAAACCATCCGTGCTATGAGATCAACTCTCTACCCGCTTTACATTATTCTCTGTATTACTTTCCTTTCCATTCAAACTGCATCTTCCCAGTACTGTGTTGACAACCTGTATTTCTATGGTTGTAATTACGGTGATAATATCAATGACATCACCGTCGGAAATATCAGCCAAACCAATACAGGTTGTGGGGCAAACGGATACAGTGATTACACAAATCTTACGGCAGATTTTGAGCAAGGCTCCACCAATACGCTGCAGGTTGCTACGGCCAGCTATTACGATTACGTAAGCATGTGGATTGATTTCAATGATGATGAGGTTTTTGGCAGTTCCGAGAAATTAGTATCGTACATGCTTTGTATCAATGCCTATACAATGTATTCAGCAAATTTCATAATCCCTGTTACCGCCCAGATCGGCAATCACCGCATGCGGGTACGTTGTGTACAATATAATTTCCCTTTTGATGCATGCACCGAATACTATTCGGGAGAGGTGCATGATTATGTTGCAAACATCACCCCGCCTGTAAACATGAGCTTTGCCTCTGCTACCACTACACAGGCTGTAACCGATAATGTATCACTTGGAAGCAATGATGTGGAGATCATAGGAATACAGGTTGTTACGTCAGGAAGCCTGAATCCTATCAGTGCAACATCGTTCACCTTAAATTCAAATGGCAGCACCAATTATGCTGCTGATGTTACCAATACAAAAATTTATTATACAGGTACTGATCCGGATTTTTCAGTAACGAATTTATTTGGCTCATCTGCCGGCCTTCCTGCAACAATAACCGGAAATCAACAACTGGCACCCGGGGTGAATTATTTCTGGGTAGCATATGATATTAGTACCACTGGAACAATTGATAATGTAATTGATGCCGAATGCACTTCTGTTACTGTAGATGGTGTGGCGTACACGCCAGCTATAACAGCGCCTGCAGGAAACCGGAAATTAGGTTACTGCATACCTGTTAGCTTGTACGGCTGCTATTATGCCTGGATTGACGGAGTTCAGCTTAACACACTCAGTAACCAGGTAAGCGGCTGTAACGGAAATATTGATGGATACATCGAGTATGCACCATCAGGTAACCTCACCACCTCTCTTCAGATTGGAACAAGCTATCCCATTACTGTTTCAGGCTCGCCATATACTTATGAGGGTTTGGCTGTCTGGATTGATTTTAACAATGACGGAGATTTCAGTGATGCAGATGAATTTGTCTTCTCAACCCCCATTACCGGGTTAGGCGATCAATCCGGCACTATAAGTATTCCAAACAATAACAATTACATAGGCGACCACCGGATGCGGGTACGTGCTACCTCGAATGCAACCATCAGCGCAAGTCAATCCTGCACCCAGTTTTATTACAGTGAAACGGAAGATTATACTATTACGATTACAACATCCACTCCCATGGTATATGTATCGAGCACCACAACGCAGAACAATACCACTTCTGTTCAAAAAGGCACTACCGGAAATGAAATTATCGGGATAGAGGTAGTAACATCCGGCGCATTAAATCCCTTTGACTTAACCTCACTGGATATTAATTCCAACGGTTCAACAAACTTCAGCGCTGATGTCACCAACGTTAATGTCTATTACACCGGAACCAGTTCAACTTTTGCAACCACTACCCTTTTCGGCTCATCTTCTGCTTTGCCTGCAACCATTACAGGGAATGTAACGCTTGCGTCGGGTACCAATTATTTTTGGGTAACCTACGATGTGTCTTCAAGCGCCACCATCGGTAATTTACTGGATGCGGAATGTACCCAAATAGTGATGACGGGAAATGGCGGAACCCAGGTTCCTTCTGTCACCGCCCCTGTGGGCTCAAGAAAAATCGATTATTGCATACCTTCTGATCTTTATGGCTGCAGCAGCGCATTCATTGATGGGGTGGTTTTAAATTCACTTGACAATCAGTTCAGCGGCTGTAACGGAAATGCGGATGCTTATATTCAATATGAGCCGGCAGACTATACTACTTCACTTGAGCAGGGCGGCACTTATCCTATTTATCTCACCGGCGGCTCAAACTATTATTATTCCTACATGGGTTTTGGGGTCTGGATTGATTTTAACAATGACGGTGATTTTTCTGATGCCGGTGAGTATGCATGGAGTTCTCCCTTTATTGCAAGCGGGACACAGACAGGTTCCATTACGGTTCCTGCCACTGCAACAATCGGCGATCACCGGATGAGGATACGCTCAAAATATTATGGTACATTCTCGAGCAGTGAATCATGTGCTGAGGCATACAACGGAGAGTCAGAAGATTACACGATAACCATCACTGCACAATCCAATATGACCTATGTTTCCAGTACTACTACTCAAACCAATTTAGATCCGGTTACTGCAGGTCAGGTTGACCAGGATATTATCCGAATTGATTTAGTCACTTCGGGAAGCCTGAATCCTTTTAGTGTGCTTTCAATAAAAATTAATTCTAATGGCAGTACCGATCCGGCAGATATTACCAATGTAAAAATTTATTACACCGGAACAAGCGCAGTGTTTGCAACCACAACTCTTTTTGGCTCTGCCACAGATCTCTCCACTCCCATTTCCGGAAACCAGGTTTTACAAGGCGGAACAAATTATTTCTGGGTTGCCTACGATATCTCTCCCACTGCTACCCTGGGAGATTTCCTGGATGCAGAATGCGAATACATCGTAATGAGCGGCGCCATCGGAACCAAGTATCCTTCAGTTTCTGCTCCTCCGGGAAACAGGGAAATCAATTATTGCATCGGCACCTCAACCTATGGTTGCAGTTATTCATACATTAATGGTGTTACGCTGAATACGCTGGTAAACACCAATACATATTGTAATGGAAATGCAAATTCATATGTCGAGTTTCCTCAATCAGGTAACACTACTACCCAGCTTGAACTGGGGCAGACTTACGATATTCAATTAGACGGCCCAAACTATTATAATTATGTTGGTTTTGGCGTTTGGATTGACTTCAACTCAAACGGAAGTTTTGACGATCCCGGTGAATTTGTTTACTCCTCACCCTATCTCACCTATGGTTCGCAGTATGGTTCCATTTCCTTGCCTTGTGATGATGCCTTTGTAGGGGATCATCGCATGAGGGTGCGAAGTAACTATTATACACTGGTTGCTGATTCGGATGCTTGTACTACCTTTTATAATGGTGAGACAGAGGATTATACAATAACACTTTCGCCGGCATCTACCAACCAGGTTTACACATCCAGTGTATGCTATCAGAATAATTTAACCAATGTGGCTGCCGGCACTCCGGATGCTGAAATCATCAGTATCCAGATCAGTACAACAGGCTGCCTTTCCCCGCTTGATGTGGCCTCCTTTACTTTGAATTCAACCGGAACTACAGACTTCCCGAATGATGTAACCAATGTTAAAATATACTATACCGGAACGGATCCGAATTTTGCCCCCATTAATTTATTTGGTTCTGCTACAGATCTCTCAGTCCCCATTACCGGAACGCAAACTCTGAATTCAGGCACAAATTACTTCTGGGTTGCCTATGATGTTTCCGTATCTGCAACCCTGGGAAATTTTGTGGACGCTGGTTGTTCACAGATTGATATCACAGGCCAGGGGACCGTCACCCCAATCAATGCTAATCCTTATGGCAGCCGTGAAATCAATATTTGTGTACCCACCATGTACAGCAGTTGTTTTTATAACGGGTATATTAATACAGTAACACTCAACACACTTTCCAATACATTCTCAGGATGCAATGGAAACGCTAATAATTATATTTCATATGCACCGAGCGGAAATCTAACCACCAACCTGCAGGCGGGATTAAGCTATGATATAACCCTTGTAGCTGCCTATTCTCCTCTTGGCTTCGGGGTGTGGATTGATTATAATAACAATGGTGATTTCGGTGATGCGGGTGAATTTGTTTATGGCTCGCCTTCTTACGGATATACATACACCGGTACCATCAGCATCCCAATTGATCCTGCTTTCTACGGTTTAAGAAGTATGAGGGTCCGCGGCGTAAGCTATACCATTCTCGGTGCAGGCGATTATTGCAATTCTAATTTTTATGGAGGTGAAACTGAGGATTATATGATCACCATTGATGCTCCACCTGCATGTACAGGCGCCCCCGATCCCGGAACTATTTCAGCAGATCCCATCATTGTATGCGGCTCTGGCGATGTATCCCTTACATTAAGTGGCTCTACCCCCGCCGCAGGTATAACATTCCAGTGGCAAAGTTCAGCTGACGGAAATACATGGACTGATATTCCCGGTGCCACATCATCTTTATATACCGCGTCACTCAGCTCTTCAACGTACTATCAGGTTATTGTTACATGCACCAATAGCGGAATATTTGCCACCACATCCATTTACTATGCACAAGTGGGCGGAAATGAAGAAATCACATCCAGTACAGGTGCTACTATATGTGGTGAAGATTCAGTTGCCATCACTGCTACAGGTAATGCAACATTTATAATGTGGTATGATTCTCCCAGTTCTCCAGTACCATTATATTACAGCTCAAGCCCATCTACCTATACACCCTTCGTAAGCACCACTACGACCTATTATGCTTCCTCTGCAAATGGAGAAATAAATTCCGGGCATGTAGGCCCTACAAGCGACAGCATCGGGAATGTTGTAACCTACTATAGCTATGTTGGTGAATATTTTAATGTATATAAGCCCTGTGTCATAGAAGGTGTTTACGTTTATCCTGCCTCAGCAGGTAATGTGATTCTTCGATTGGAACAGAATTATAACCAGCTTGCAATAGATACCCTTGTAGTAACTGCAGCTCAGATCAATCAAAAAACATTTGTTCCTCTGAACTTCGCGGTAGATGTGGGAACCAATTATGTTTTAAGACAATACGGCGGAGTGAATCTGAATAGCAACGATTACAATTTTGCCGGTTATCCATATCCTTATACCCTGGATGATGTGATCTCTATTACCCAAAGCTCATACGGTACTTACTACTATTTCAACGTTTATGATTGGGTAATTTCATATAACACACTTTGTGAATCAGCTAAAACTCCTGTAACCGTAACCGTCACTCCCTCTCCTGAAATTACGGTTACAAGCAATCCGGCAAATGCGACAATATGTGCAGGATCAGGTCAGTCAGTGTCGGTTACCGCAACCGGACCTTATACATCATTTACATGGTCACCCGCGGCAGGCTTATCTTCCACTACAGGATCAACGGTTACTGCAACTCCTACTGTTACTACTCAATATGTAGTAAAAGGATCCGATGGAACCTGTGTGAATTACGATACTATTTTAGTAACTGTTATTGCCGCACCCGCATTAACAGTAACTGCCACCCCTGATTCAGTATGCGCAGGAGGGTCATCACAATTATCAGCCTCAACACCTGCCACCGGGTACACAGTCAGCTCTATTCCATTCGCACCAGATGCTACTATTGGAGGAACTATTCTGCCCATGGCTGACAACCAGGTTACTAATTACCTGCCTATAGGATTCACGTTTAACTTCTATGGAAATAATTATTCAGAATTCAGCCTATCATCTAATGGATGGTTGTCATTTGATTATCAGCTATACCCGGATTATGGCTATGCTCAATTACTTCCTGATCCTGCCATACCGAATAATTTAATTGCCTTTAGCTGGGAAGATTTAAATCCCTCCTCAGGCGGCACCGTCAGGTATTATACGACAGGAACAGCTCCATCGCGCAAATGCGTGATTGAATTCAAAGATGTAAATCATGCTTATACCTATTACGTGGGCGATCCGGTTACAGTACAGGTTATACTTTATGAATCTACAAATATCATTGATATCGTTACTACCATGATGAATGGCAATCCGAATGGATACTGGGCACCACATACCGAGGGAATTGAAAATTCAACAGGCACCGAGGCATTGACTGTTCCCGGAAGAAACCAGGATGCTACATGGACCGCAACTAATGATGCATGGCGTTTTGCCCCTACTCAATATTCATACTTATGGTCACCGTCAGCTACCCTGGACAATGCAGCGATAGCTGGTCCCATTGCATCACCCAATACAACTACCACCTATACAGTTTCCGTAAGCGACTCATTTGGATGTGAAACGTCAACGCAGATAACCGTTAGTGTAGTGACTACCCCTGATGCTGGTACCATTACTCCTGATTTAATAGATTTCTGTGGCAGCGGAAGTACAGAGCTTGAGCTAATTGATTTTTCACCCGGTGCTACTATTCAATGGCAGCAATCTGCAACAAGCGGTGGACCATACACGGATATCCCCGGTGCAACGGGCAGCACTTATACAACGGATTCCTTAAATTCCACAACCTACTATATTGCTACCGTTAGCTGTGCGAACAGTGGGGTAAGCGCAGAAGCTTCAGTACAAATTAATGAAGCGCCCGATCCACCCACCGGCATTAATGGAGTTAATTGCGGGCCCGGGGTGGTAGTTCTCGAAGCTACCGGTTCCGGAGGTCAGTTAAACTGGTACTATTCGCAAAATGGTAATTATATTGGCTCAGGAACACCATTTACTACACCCTTCATAAATCAAACTACTACGTTTTATGTTCAGGAAGGCGGACCACCCAACCCACCACTTTCAACTACTTTTTCAGGAAGCTCCCTTGCAAACGGAAATATGTTTGACATCACGGCTCTTAATGACCTGTATATTACCGGCTTTGACATTAATATGTCTCAAAGCTATACTTCAGATTTTGAGATTTATTATAAGGTCGGTACCTATGTAGGATCTGAATACCAGCCGCAGAACTGGACCTTGCTGGGTGTTGCTCCATCTGTGCAGGGATTGGGATCCGGATCCATTACTCCGTTACCGATTACACTTTACCTGCCTGTTGAGGCAGGTCAAACGATAGGCATCTATATTACCGCATCCTACTATGGAGCGTATGTAAATTTTACACCCGGTACAGCTATAGGGAATGTGTATGTGCAGGATAATAATCTGCAGGTAAAAGAGGGAACCTATGCCTATTATCCCTTTAGTGCAGGTTATGGACCCTATGTGTGGAATGGAAGAGTACATTATGTGGCACCGGGATGCGGCAGCGCCCTCACTCCTGTAGTTGCTGAAATAACAGCCCCGCAGGTTGCAGCTTTTGCAAGCAGTTCTACTGTTTGCGAAGGGGATCAGATAACCCTTACGGCAGTGAACTACGGTCAGCAAAATTTCAACTACGAATGGATGCCTCAGATTTCAGGCATGCAACCACAGAACGGAATGGATGATACAGTAACTGTTACTCCGCTGGTAACCATGACTTTTACAGTAAGTATTACTGATCCGAACGCACCATTGTGTGATACTACCATCGTGGTTCCGATCACCGTAGATAACACTCCAAGCAGTGTGTTTATAGGAGGCCTCGATCCTCAGTACCATAATGATGATCTCCCCGTAACACTCACAGGAGTACCAACAGGAGGAACTTTCAGCGGGCCGGGTATGAATGGCGATGTATTTTCACCCGGCTCACTCGCCGTGGGAACCTATGTAATCACCTATACTTATACTGATGCAAATGGTTGCACAGGAACTGCTGAGCAGACCGTAGAAATTCTTCCTTCAGTAGGTATCGGCAATGTAGAAGTTGATAAGAACATCAGTATATTCCCCAATCCAAGTGAGGGCATTTTTAATATGAGTATGAAGCTGCCCTTCTCTGTGCAAAGTGTGATCGTTACTGTTTATGATCAGATTGGCAGAGAGGTAAAATCCCTTGATTACGGTTCTGTGAAAGGGGAACTGCTTACAACTTTTGATTTCAGCAAAAAGGCAAAAGGAGAATACTACGTCACGATCAATGTGGAGGGCGATATATTTTATCGCAGGGTAACTGTGCAATAACAGGAAATATAATAATGCAGCAGCGGAACGGGTGATGGAAATCACCCGTTCCTTTTCTATTGAGAGAATGCTGACAGATTTATAATAAAAGTCTGGGGTAAAAAGATTTTCTTATAGCTTCTTCCACAAACACAATAAACGAGACTTAAAACGGCAGAGAAATCGGACTTAACTTCCTGTGGACAGGAACCGGATTAATAATTCGATGAGAAATTTCTTCTTATGAGTATTTTATTTCCTCATCTTTCAGAAGTAATGGAACAGCAGGCTTCAGGCATAGAATGAATTACGAAGACTGACCATACTTTGCTGACACTGGTTCCGGCAGGCTGCTCACAGGCTTGACTGCGGCATGAGGAGTAAATTGATAGATTTCTTTGAGTGCCTCAGCATAGGGTAAATAAACCTTTCGTTTATTATCTACATTGATACTCCAAAGGCCTGAAAAATGAAAGTCATAGGGCTCATCCCAGTCCGGGCGGTCAATAGCAGGATAAATACAAATTCCATGGAAGTCTACGCCCTGTAAAATTGCAATCCTGCACTTAAGTGCAACCTCGGTAATCCATTCCGCGCGGAGCTCCCCTACATGGCTTGTTTCAGAAAGCACAAGGGGCTTTCGATACCTGTCACCAACATTTCTAAGTAATGTATGAAGCGGCATCCACCGGTCATCACGGGGATGAACCCATTGTAAAGGAATATTGGTTAAATACTCCCATTGATTGGTAGGATAGAAATTTACGCCGATTATATCAATGTATTCATTTTTGCCACCAAGTTCCGGGCGTTCTCTGCCACATAAAATATCAAGCGCCTGGTACTGAAACTGGTTATGCCTATCAGCTTCAGAATTATAATTAGTTCCAAATTTTTATGTTTTTCTAAAAAGCATTCCACCGAAAGAAAAAGGGAATTATACTCTGGCAGGCCAATAGCAGCATATTTATTCATTGGGGATTAACATGCCCAGTATGTTTGTGATTCTTCCCCTATTATATAACCGCGGATCTCAGAATTTGTAAAAAAAGTAACAGTAGTAACGGTATATGATTTAGGAATTTCTGAATGGCGAAATTGTTGCAGATTAGTTGAAAAAACACCAACCCCATGAAAAACAATCCTCAGCTAAATCCCGCGGTACAAGCCAGGATCGAAAGCTTGTAAGCGAGCAGGACTATGAAAAGTCTTATGAAGCCAAAAAAATGAATGTATCTGTTGATGAAGTTTCTAAGGCTAAAAGCAAGGCAGGCAGAAGCCGAAAAGCAATCGAGAAAAAATTAAAAGGGTGATACACCATCATTACGTATCACTAGATTTTTAAATTAATAATAGATTCTGTACCTTTTTTTTATGAAATACCGGTTTATTATCAATAAAGCAACAGGTGAAAATTTTTGTTTTTTGCTTGTTGATCCTCAAAATTACCCTTTGATGAAATCGCCACTGTACAAAACACGTGAAGAATGTATCATCCGAATCCTGCAGCTGCGTAAGAATATTGTAGAATCAAATATTTCAATAAGCAGTAAGGATGAAATAAAGTTTGTTGATTAAATTTAAAAATACTGAGGAATAAATTTACTGTTCTGATTTCTTCCACCTGATAATATCTTTCGCTGGATCAATAGGGATCCACATCCACTGTTACATCAACTGCCCTTAACTGATTTTCATTAAGCTTATACAATTCATTCTGAATTTTATTTTTCAGCTCTGCTACAATTTTAGAAGATGGATTCATTTTAAAAATCAGTTGTACCAGGTATTGATTCCTCACCCGGTTTACAGCAGGCTCTGCGGGACCCAGTAAATTCTTTCCAAGTGATTTTTGAAATACTCCGGCAATAGCCTTTGCGGCATCCCATACCTTTTTTGCATCCTTATGTTTAAATGTAAGCTGAATTAATCGTGAGAATGGGGGATAGAAAAAGTTTTTCCGGTGAATTATCTCTTCGGAATAAAAGCCCCCGTAATCATGGGCGAGCACAAATTGCAGAAGCTGTGAGGCCGGATTGGAAGTTTGCAGGATTACCTTTCCGCGGTTGCTTTTTCTTCCGGCTCTTCCGCTAACCTGTGACATGAGCTGAAACCCACGCTCGGCTGACCTGAAATCAAGATGACTCATAAGCTGATCAGCATTCATGATCCCCACAAGTGATACATTTCCAAAATCAAGTCCCTTGGTCACCATCTGAGTACCCACAAGGATCTGAATTTTCTCCTTCTCAAATTCATGAATGATTTTTTGATAGCCGCCTTTCTTTTTAATGGCGTCGTAATCCAATCGGGCAATCACGGCATCAGGAAAAAAGATTTTCAGCTCGTCTTCGATTTTCTCAGTACCGAATCCTGTAATGCTGAGCTTGCTGCTGCCGCATGCCGGACATTGGGTGAAATTATTTTTTCTGTGACCGCAATAATGGCATTTCAATTCATTCTGAAACTTATGATACGTTAGATGCACATCGCAGTTAGGGCACATCGCTACCCGATGGCAAAGGTCACACTCGAGGTAGGGAGCATAGCCACGCCGGTTCTGAAAGATGATTACCTGTTCTTTTCGTGACAGTGCAGACTTTATTTCATCGAGCAGCAAGCCAGAGAAATGTGAATGCATTTGCTTTCTGCGCTGTGCAGCTTTAATGTCCGTAATCACTATTTCCGGAAGGGAGGCCTCACCAAACCGTTCTTTCAATTCAGCAAAACCAAATTTTCCCTTCCCGGCATTCATAAAACTTTCGAGTGACGGAGTGGCACTGCCAAGAAGGGCCTTACAATGATGCTGCGAAGCCAGCCATATTGCTGAATCTCTTCCATGATACCGCGGTGCAGGATCATTCTGCTTGTAGGAAGAGTCATGCTCCTCATCGACGATGATAAGACCGGGATTTTCAAACGGAAGGAACAAAGCGGAACGGGCGCCGAGAATTATCCGGTATTCGCCGTGTAAAAGCTTATTCCAGATTTCCACTCTTTCCTGCCGGCTGAATCTGGAATGATATACTCCAACCTTTTTCCCGAATTTATTCCTGAGCCGCTCAATGATCTGTGTGGTTAATGCAATTTCAGGCAGCAGATATAGTACCTGCATTTCCTTCTCAATGGCTTCTTCTATCAGCCGGATATATAGATTGGTTTTGCCGCTGCTTGTGATTCCGTGTAACAACACCACATTCTTTGATTCAAATTCTTCTTTTATTTTTTTCAGGGCTTCTGCCTGGTGTCCGGTTAGCTCGAATTCTAAAAATTTGTCTTCCGTGTTTGCAAGCCTTCCTACCTCTCTTTTTTCAGCGATCAGAATATTCTTTTTGATGAGTGAATTCAGTGCTGCATTTCCAGCTTTTGATTTTTCCAGCAGATCACTTTTCTCTACTTCCCTGTGAACCTTTTCATATTCGCCCCTCGGGTGTGATACCTGGTGGGTGAAATGCAGGTAACTCATCAGCACATCCAATTGCTTCTTTGCCTTCTTTTCAAGCTGATCAAAAAGCTCCCGGAGTTTTCCGTCAGAAGAAAATTCAGGATTAAGCCGGATGAATGTTCCAATCCTCGGCTTGTATCGCTCAATCAGTTTCTCTTTCACAGACACCACATTCTTTTTCAACAGCGACTCGATGATCGGATACACAGATTTGCGATGTAAAATTTTTGATATCTCCCCTATACTCAGTTCTCTTTGTACGGTGAGGGCTTCTGCAACGAGGTATTCGCGGTCATTCAGGCTTGTGAAGTCCTGCTGAAATGAAGGCTGAAGAACTACTGTGGTTTCACTCTCTAACTTAAATCCCGCCGGCAGGGCCGCATTCATTATATCGCCTTCGGCACACAAATAATATTGAGCCATCCACTCCCAGAATTTCAACTGGCTTTCTGAAACAATCGGCTCTGCATCGAGAACTGAAAGGATGGGTTTGATGCGGTAATCTTCTGGTGCATCGTGATGCACCCGCTTAATGAGTCCTGCATAAATTTTCCGCTTACCGAACTGAATTTCTACACGCTTGCCGGTTGCAACGTGTTCTTCAAGCTCTTTTGGAATTCCGTAGGTATAGTTTTTGGGAAGCGAAAGCGGAAGAATAACTTCGGCGAAGAGGGAAATCTCAAATTCCAATCCTTCAATAGACATTTATGAAATGGATTAAACCATCAGATGTACAAGTGATTTTAATTACTCTTCTTTCAGAAAGGATCAATCAACAAATCAACTTTTCACCATTAAATATTCTTTCAGGAAGTTTCATTTTTTAGTTCATCAGACTTATGGGTCAAAGATGATTCAGAAATTCTTTTGTGTTACAGGATATTCCGGATTAATGACTTTAACCTCTTATCTTCCTGAATTTGTACGTCAAATTTTTAGCTTCCCAAATATGATCGTTATAGAAGAAATATTGAAGCTAAATCCCTCACAAAAGATGCTTCCCGTAGAAAAGTACGGAACAGCATCCGCGCTAATGATATTGCAATTCCCGAATCTCAAATTGCTGAATCAAGACGACGACTGGATGCTATACGCAAAGGAGAAACCACCATGTCAGGCCGGAAAGAAGTTCGCAAGCGAATACTTGGGCGCTTATGTATTGAGTAGTTTTTAAAACTTACTTTGATGATCTTACTTCAATCTTTTTTTAGGGTCTTGCCTTCCATCAAAAAATTTGAGAATAATAATTTTATGACTCTCAATTCTGTAAAATAGAGAGGAGTAATTTGATACCAGTAATCCCCTGAGGATTTCTCATCCTCTACAATTTTGCCAAACTGAGGATTCTTCACAATCAAGTCAACATAATCATCAACTTTCTGAATAAATTTCTCAGCCGATTTATCTCCAAACTCATTCTGCAGATATTCGACAGTCTGGTTAAAAGTTGTTTGTGCCCGCTTGGTCCACTCTACCTGGTACGCCACTGATCATATTTTTTCATCACTGTTTCATGATCAACAAGGTTACCTGGGTCTTTGCTTTCTTCATAAGAGAGAAGCACTTCTTGTTTTTGATCGTCAGTAAGAGTATCCCACAGTTTTGTTTTTGATACTGCTACTGCCTTTTTTATCTCTTTATAATATTCGCCGAGAATATTGGGATCATCAAGCTGATCTATGAGATGATGAAGTTGAGACTTTAATTCAGGAGTTTCCATAGTTAAGCAGTTAAGAAGTATGAATGTAAAGGTAGAGAAAATCAAAGTCAATCTCTGCCGGAGGAATCTGTAACTTTCCCTCTGAATATAGTTTATGCAAAGAAAAATTCTCCGATTATTTTTTTGAAAGCACCAGTGCTGGAGCAAGCCTCATAATATAGCGGGATACTAATTTAAGCAGATGCCCTAAGCAAAGAAGTTTCCACTTGAATGACTCAGGATTTGAATAATTGATAAGCGTTGCAGAATGACTGGGTTGAAGCTTAAAAGTTTGTAGATTAGCTGTTCTTAAAAAAAATACAGGCAATGGAATACGGCCCGGTAAATATTGATCCCGATATTATGGGGGGAACTCCTGTTTTTACAGGAACACGGGTTCCCATTCAAACACTTTTTGACTATCTCGAAGGAGGAGATTCACTTGAAGAGTTTCTCGATGACTTTCCATCTGTAACCAACGGGCAATCTGTTGAGGTTCTAAAAATGGCGAAGCAGACCCTGACTACTGAAAAGGTGCTTAATGAAAATTTTACTTGACGAGAATCTTCCACGAAAACTAAAAGCAGATTTTGGTGCGGGCTATGAAGTGAAGACAGTGAAAGACATAGGATGGCTCGGAAAAAAGAATGGTGAGCTGCTGAAATTTATTGGCTCCTCCGCTTTCGATTACTTTATCACGATTGATAAGAATCTCCGGCATCAGCAAAACCTTGATAAGATAGGCTTCACAATTTTCCTTTTGCTTGCAATCAACAACCGGAGAGAAACACTTCAGCAGTTGATTGAGAAAGTGAAAGAGAAAATAAAATCGGGTTCATTGGAAAAACTTGTAGAGATAAGATAACGATTTTCAATTAATATCTTCACTCTGAAAATATTACAGCATTACCTGCTGACTGAATTTTATGAAAGGAAAAATTCTCCAATTATTTTTTTGAGAGGCATTGCGCGAAAGCAAGCCCCGCAGCATTGCGGGATTAGCGGGGCTTTCCTTTTCTTTCTTTTCATCCCGAAAAAAATCCCTCCGTTAGGTCGGAGGACAAGCGGGATTTCGCGAAGTGTCTTCTTATTTTTCTTGTGCTCAATTGCCGGGTTTTCCTTCTTCTCTCCAAAACAATCCTATGGACAAAATCCGTTGGTGAAGCAATGGGATGCACGGTTTGGAGGCAGCAGCGAGGATGCCCCTTATTCTCTTCAGCAAACTGCCGATGGAGGATATATTCTCGGTGGACATTCCTTTTCAGGAATCAGCGGAGACAAAACACAGGCAAGCCA
>JBDSEA010000120.1:0-10510 GCA_039920305.1 Chitinophagales bacterium | reverse complement strand
GGTTATGTGTTGCAAAGCTGAGAATAGAAAAATTTATAATCAATGCTGTAAGCAATGCGACCGCTTTGCAGCATCTGCGTAGAAAACCTGAAATCAATTGCATCAATTAATAGTCTTGTATGCAAATTACGGTAAAATCAAAAAGCAAAATTAAAGCCCTGGGATTTTTAGCGTATTTTATAAAAGCAGAAACAATTTTTTTACATTAGAATGACCAATAACTGAATTTTATTTGGTGATTTCAGCAGAAATTAATTTCGGACATGTCCCGGAAAATTAATTATTTGCCGGATGTTTTAAGAAAAGTGATCTGATTCACCGAGTCGAGATTCAGAATCAGCGTATCTCCCTTTACGTCAACTTTTACTGAATCAGAAGGAAGGTAACGGGTAACAGTTTTGGTTTTTTCATTATAGCTCCAGTAACCCTGATATTTTTTGTCGAAGCTCTCCTGGCCTTCAAATTTACCATCACTCATAAAATTCCAGTAAGTGTTCTTCAGGCTTGAATCTTTCTGTGATTGCATATCATCAACGTAATGTTGATACATATCCCGGTTGCCCATGATTCGCCTTTGCGAGGCAGTATCCGTTGCATAACCCAGTGAATCAGTTTGAATTTTGAGCTGGCCTTGTAACTGCTCCAATTGTGCGTCATACTGCTGAATGTGAATGGCATTCATTTTCCAGTTACCAACCACGGGTGAATGCGAGTATTTATTTTGACTGCAGCCATTAGTAAGTATCATGACGGCGGAAACTGCGAATAAATAAATAGAATTCTTCATTGAAATTTTAGTTATAACGTTTTTAGAAGCGCAAAGGTAATCTTCAGAGGAACAAATCATAAATGACGGCTATCAGCGACGCTATTTTTTCAAGGAAACACTCAGCGAAAATCTTCCCGGCCCCATCAATAGCATTGCAAGAAAAGCTACAGCTACTTCTGCCGCTTCGGCCCAGTCATTAAATCCTTTACCTTCCATCAAAGCAGAAATAATAGCCACCGTCATCGTAATTAATATCATCACGCATGCCGGGCGAAATAAAAATCCCACAGCAACACAAATACCACCAAGGAATTCAGCAATTGCTGCGGAAAATCCCCAGAATACCGGTGCGAAAGTGATCCCGAAAATTTCCATGGTGCTACCAAGGTTTTCCCATGCCTGAACGCCCCCTGTAATTTTTGGCCACCCGTGACGGGCAATTAAAACTCCCAGGCCAAATCGCAGAACGAAGTAACCTATGTCTTTTATCGTTTGTGAATTCATGTTTTTAAATTAAATCTGCAGGAGGTGTCTGGCACTTCAAACAAATACTTTTTCAATCATATCATCTCCAAAGCTGTATGGAATATTTGCGATAGAGTTAATTGATTTTGTTAAAATGAGACTTGATTTTTTTCCGACAGTTATGCTTCCCATTACATTCTCTAATTCCATTGCAGCCGCTCCATTAAACGTTGCGGCATTGATCGCCTCTTCCGGGGTCATTTTCATTTGAATGCAGGCCAGTGAGATCACAAAGCTCATCCGTCCTGATGGAGAGGAACCCGGATTATAATCTGTTGCCAGCGATACTGCCAAGCCTTCTTCAATCATTTTTCTTGCCGGTGGATAATTCATTTGAAGAAAAAATGCAGCCGAAGGAAGCAAAGTAGATATGGTATTTGAATTTTTAAGACAATTGATTTCTTCATCACCAATATTTTCAAGGTGATCAGCTGAAAGGGCATTATTGCGAACTGCTGCCTGTACCCCACCGCTGATGGAAAGCTGGTTCGCATGGATCTTGGGTTTCAATCCATATTTCCATCCTGCCTGCAAAATCAAATCCGTTTCTTCAGGAGTAAAAAATCCTTTATCGCAAAACACATCACAGTAATCAGCGAGCTTTTCCTCTGCAATTTGCGGAAGGAGTTTTTCAATCAGCAGCTTTATGTAATCAGCACGGTACTCTTTAAACTCCAGAGGTAGTGCATGTGCACCAAGAAAAGTAGATTTGACCGGAATGGGCGAAAGTATTTTTAATTTCTGAATCACACGCAGCATTTTCAGTTCGCCCTCATACGTTAATCCATAACCACTTTTGATTTCTACAGCCCCCGTACCATGATTTTTTATTTCTTCGATTCTTTGCAGAGCTTGTTCGAGGAGAATTTCTTCATTTGTATCATTCAGCTTTTTTGCGGAATTCAGTATTCCACCACCACGGCTGGCAATTTCTTCATAACTCAACCCCTGAATTTTGAAGACGAATTCTTCCTGACGCCAGTCGGCAAAAACCAGATGGGTGTGAGAATCACAGAAGCACGGAAGCAATAATTTTCCTGCGCAATCGACTTCTATCAGCTCGGTGTTATCGCGATTGTCCGGAACAAATTGTGAGCTGAAATCTTTCATTTCTCCGAATTCCATGATTATCCCCTCCTCACTATAAAGCCAGCCATCATTCACAGCAGGAAGGTTTTTTAAATCATCACCTTTCAGCACCATTAATTCTGCGGATCTTACACCGATTAAACTTTTAATATTTTTGAAGAGAACACTCATACCACGATGAAGATACTTCTTTCGATTTTTTTTGCAGGAATCCTTCTGAATGCCCACTCCTGCCGGCAGCAATCCATACAAGGGGTACAAGCTACAAAAGAGTGCATTGATCCGTCAAAGATCGATACGCTTGCTGCTTGTACCCGTGAATATAATCCTGTTTGCGGCTGCGATGGAAAAACCTATTCAAACCCTTGTGAAGCCGGCCATCGCGGAGTGCTTCGCTGGACACAGGGGGCATGCCATGAAAAAAAGTAGGCTGATTTACTATTCACTATTCAATATTCACCATTATCATAACCCATGGCCGGAAACAGCATCGGAGAAATTTTTCGCGTTACCACTTTCGGTGAATCCCATGGTGCAGGCATTGGTGCAGTGATTGACGGTTGCCCTGCCGGAGTTGAAATTTCTACTGAAGAAATCCAGAAGGATCTGGATCGCAGAAAACCCGGTCAATCGCACATCACAACTCAGCGCAAAGAAAGCGACACCGTCCAAATTCTTTCCGGTGTCTTTGAAAACAAATCACAGGGAACACCAATTGCCTTGTACATTCCGAATGAAGATGCAAAAAGTAAAGACTACGATCATCTTAAGGAAACCTTTCGACCGTCTCACGCAGACTTTACCTATTACGCGAAGTATGGGTTGCGCGATCATCGCGGAGGCGGAAGATCAAGCGCGCGTGCCACTGCTGCAGTAGTTGCTGCGGGGGGAATTGCGAAACAAGTGATTCGAAAATCATCCATCGTAATCGGTGCATTCGTTACTTCTGTTGGAAACATTCATTCACCATTGGCCCTTCAACACTTGTCTGGAAAAACACCATTCGATATGGCATCAGCAGGAAAAATTGCGGAGGAGAATATTGTCCGTTGTGCAGATGAAAAGATTGCGAAAGAAATAATTACCCTTATTGAGCAGGTGAAAAAAGAGGGTGATACCATTGGGGGTATTATTACTTGTGTGATTCAGAATTGTCCTGCCGGCTTTGGAGAGCCGCTCTTTGATAAATTGCAGGCTGACCTTGCCAAAGCAATGTTTACGATTAATGCTGTTCAGGGTTTTGAGTATGGAAGTGGTTTCGAAGGGGCTGCCAAAAGAGGAAGTGAAAATAACGATGCATTTTATATAGAAAATGAGCTTGTGAAAACACGCACCAACTTCAGCGGAGGAATACAAGGCGGGATTTCCAACGGTATGGATATTTATTTCCGGGTTGCTTTCAAGCCTGTTGCTACGATTGTTGCTGCACAGGAGACAGTGAACACGAGCGGGAAATCAGTAGAGGTAAAAGGAAGGGGCAGGCATGATCCGTGTGTAGTGCCGCGGGCCGTACCAATTGTAGAAGCGATGGCGGCTATTGTGATGGCGGATCATTTACTTAGAAGCAGGAATTCCAGAATTTAAAGAGTTCAATTGCCTGAAGCTGCTTTATTCAGTCTGCAAAATGAATAACGGAAACCAATAATCAATTATGAAAAATGAACCCATCGTAATCGAACAAACATATACTGCACCCTCAGAACGGGTATGGAAAGCCCTTACTGAAAATATTCAAATGAAGCAGTGGTATTTTGAACTTGATGACTTCAAGACTGAAAAGGATTTTGAATTTAAGTTTTATGGAGGCACTGAAGAGAACAGGTATCTGCACCTGTGCAATATAAAAGAGGTGATTCCCGGAAGAAAAATCAGCTATAGCTGGAAGTATGACGGTTATCCCGGAAATTCCCTGGTAACATTTGAATTGTTTGAGGAAGGTAATTACACAAGGATTAAGCTGATGCATGAAGGAGTTGAGCAATTTCCATCAGACAATCCTGATTTTACCAGGGAAAATTTTGTAGCAGGTTGGACACAGATAATCGGTACAGCATTAAAAGATTTTGTTGAAAAAGCTGACAAGAAATAATAAACTATGGCCTATAACGAAAAACTAACACTGAGAATCCGACAAGCCCTTGCCAATATTGAAGGAGTAGAGGAGAAGAAGATGTTCCGCGGAGTTGCCTTTATGGTAAATGGTAAAATGTGCATGAGCGCAGGTGATGATGAAATCATGTGCCGCATTGATCCGGCTTTGCACGATGATGCAACCGGAAAGAAAGGCTGCCGCTCCGTAGTTATGAGGGGCAGGGAATACAAGGGCTATGTTTATGTGAATGAAGAAGCAATAAAATCAAAAAAAGAATTCGAGCACTGGATCGGGCTTGCGCTGGATTATAATAAGATAGCAAAGGCGTCGCCGAAGAAAAAAAAGAAAACGAATTGATGCTTCCGTTTGATTTTAGTGATAGACCAATGCAAGTTTCGTGTTTTGCCCTCCTGTTGAATTTCACCGATATGAAGACTCTGAATTAAGGCTGAAATAGGGCATTAAGGATTTAAAAGAGCATAATAAATTTCTTCTTGTATGTTAGCAAAGAGCCCGGCGCAGTATCCATTGCTATCTTAGAAAAATTCAAACCTATAAATCACATCGAATGATAAAAACTTTTCCCATCATCCTGGTCATATCTGCAGTTCTCCATCCCGCCTTTATGAATTATGCAACTGCTCAAAACATCTCAAAGCATTGCAACATCTGGTATTTTAACCAGTACTGTGGCATTGATTTCAATTCAGGAAATGCCGTGGCGATTAACAACAGTGCAATGGCAACTGATGAGGGCTCAACTTCCATCTGCGACACAAATGGTGTTCTGCTCTTCTACACCAATGGTATTTCCGTGTACAATGCCAGCCATCAGATCATGTACAACGGTACAGGATTGAAGGGCGCCTACTCGACTTCACAGTCCTGCATTGCTATGCAGCAGCCGGGAAGCTACCACATCTGGTATTTGATTACAGTAGCTGAAGTAAGTGTGCCTGACGGTACAAACTATTCCATTATCGATATGTCGCTACAGGGCGGGTTGGGAGAGGTGGTTACAAAGAATATTCCCATGGTAGCACCCACCTCAGAGAAACTAACTGCCACTTTGCAGGCCAACGGCATTGATTACTGGATATTGGTCCACGGTGATGGCAACAATACTTTTTATGCCTTTCCTTTAACGAGCGCAGGTGTTGGTGCTCCAATCATTTCTAATGCGGGAAGCGCAAGTGGACTGTGGACCGTAGGTTGCATGAAATTTTCGCCTAACGGCAACAGAATTGCCGAAGCGCAGAACAATCTGAATGCATTTCAGGTTTTCAACTTCAATAAAACAACCGGCGATGTTACTTATGACTTCACCCTGCCATGCGGAAGTGGGTTCGGTTCCTACGGTGTTGAGTGGTCGCGTGACAGCAAGCATCTTTTCATCGGCAACGTGAATTACAATCCGGGGCAGGTATATGAAGCAGATATGTCACCAGGTGATTCAACTTCCATTATAGCATCGCTCATGCTTGTGGTGAACACTGCTAGCGATATTCTCGGCAGTTTGCAATTGGCTCCTGACGGCAAAATCTATTTGAGCCGCTGGGGAGTTTATTATCTTGGCGTAATCAATGAGCCGGATTCATTCGGAGTCGCAGTCAATTATGTGAGCGACGGATTCAGTACTTCACCGAATGTTAATCATCTCGGTTTGCCGAATTATGTTACATCCTACTATTCAGATTCCATTTTTCAGCCAGCTTCATTACCGTCGTTTGCAGCTTCATCAACGGAGCTGTGTGAAAAATTTTGCATTGACTTTTATGATTCATCGCTCAATAATCCTACTGCATGGCAGTGGACTTTTGAGGGCGGTTCTCCATCTGGCTCTTCACTTGAAAATCCAATGGGTATTTGTTATGGAGCTCCCGGTGTATATGATGTTACGCTTGTTGTTACCAACGCAAACGGAATGGACACACTTACCCTGCCGGATTACATTACAGTAAATGCAACGCCACCGTTCCCTGTGATCACTCAAGCGGGATATACTCTTACTTCATCGCCCGCAACAACCTATCAGTGGCAGTTAAATTCATATGATATTACAGGTGCAACGAATCCGTCTTATACTGTTTCACAGAGCGGTTTTTATTCTGTAGTGATCGGCGATGCAAATGGCTGCAGTAATTCCGCGAGTATCAATATACTCATATCCGGGATAGACGCACTTGATGAAACCCGGATTTTTATTTCACCCAATCCTTCAAATGGAATTTTTACAATCGAATGGGTTAATGGTTCATTAACAGGGAATTTTTCGATCAATATTTTTAATGCGATCGGTGAAAATATTTATACCTCTCCCCATTTGATACAAGCGGGAACTGGAAAAGGGTCTGGTCAACATTCGCTAAAAAGCGAAATTGAACTGGGAGAAATAACGGGGGGCATTTATTTTGTTGAGATTAAAACCAAAAGCAGCATCGTGAGAAAGAAAATTATCATCGATAGATAACAAATACATTATGGTGATCAATAGTTCATCTTCGTCCATCCTCCATTTTCCCGATGGAGAAAAAATACAGATTTATTTTCACGATAGATCACTTCGCGTTCCTGCTTCATCACTGGAACCACCTTATACGAAGTGGCAGTGGTGAGCCCGGTTGCATTTGGAAAAACCGACAGAAATAATCTTGAGCCCATTTGAAGCAAATGAGAGCCGAAATAAAAAAGCTCGTCATATCCCCGCACCGAATAATCTGAAGGATTCATTTTATATGCATTAAAATAAGCTGTCTTGAATTTGACAGCCTGGAAAGAATTCTTATCGAGATAGTATGAGGATGTTATAACGGTATTTGCAGAATCGAAACTTTCAGCCGGTACAAGATCAAAGTTGATCCACGTAGGCATACCCACTACTTCTATATCATAATCCTCTCTGAGGTCAGCAACCTGCTTTAGCACGCTCTTTACAAATGATTCATTATTTGACGGCACAAGCAAAATATTTTTATCAGTCAGGAATAATGAATCACGGACACGCAAATGATTTTTTCTGCTGCTGTCATTATATTCAATAATTCGCAGGGACGGATTACCCATTTCAGTTTTCTTCATTCGATAATCATTGAAATAGTTTACCATCTCAAGATCCTCAGGTTTATTTCGGTACCACAGGATGGTCCGATGCGATAATCTGTTTTGCAGCAAGTAATCATAAATCCGCTCGCAATGTGTGCGCAGGGTTGCATTGGCGAGAATGTAAAACTGATTTGGAATATCAGGAAGATTGGAAGCAGAAAGAGGAGAGAGCATCGGAATATGCTCCGTTTCTGAAAATTCTGTTACCGCTTTTAAAGCATAACCGTTTACAGGTCCTACGATGAGGCTGGCGGATTTCAATTGCGGACGGGCAAGAACTTCGTTTACGGTTGCTGAATCGCGGCCCACATCATAAACTAATATGGTGGCGTTCATTCCCATCTTTATCAGCGAATCAAGTGCAAGCATAGCTCCCTGATAGAATTCCACAGCAATTTGTGATTCGCCCGGAAAATAGAAATCGGATTTTTCAAGATCACGGATGTACACTTTGTTGCCGTTGAACGGAAGCAAAAAGGCAATGGTATAAAGCGAATCTCCCGTCTTTAATTTATCTCCGGATGTTATTCCGGAAAATGAAGGAAATACGCAAACACAATGAAAAATTAAAACGGATAAAAAAAGCAGCAAAAATTTCATATATATAGATAATGTAACCTCCCGACGAAGTTACACGAGAATATCATTCCAATACTTGATCTTCGCAAACGAAATGTTTATCGGTACTGCTAAAATTCTTCCTGTAGCTTTGATGAATTATTTCCTTCACTGCCATATTTTATGAAATTCTACAAACTTTTGTTTTCCCTGTTCATACTGATTCTTTTTTATCAGAAAAGTTTTGCAATATGTGCTCTTCCTGTACCAACAGGATTTAAACTCAGGCATCCGACAAGTTGTTCAATGGATGTTTTATGGCAAAAAGTTAGTGGCGCATCATACTTTAAGGTAAAATACAGGGTATCGGGTGGGGGTATATGGGTTTTTACAGGGATGATAACAAAAAACGAAATAACTGTTGCAGGTCTCACTGCAAATACTGCGTATGATTTTTCGGTCGCAAGCTACTGCCCTGATCATACTACAGCTGGCTATTCGGCTATTATTTCAAAAACTACTCAAAAATGTACTGCTCCATCCAACCCGAACGTAACTGCATTAACCACTTCTGCTGCCACCATAACATGGACACCGGTTTGCGGGAGTAATAATTTTAATCTTCATTACCGGGTACAGGGCACTTCAAACTGGTTAAAGGTTAACAGTATTCAGGCTTCATCATATAACCTCAGTTCGCTCCAAAGCGCAACTGCCTATGAATATAGGTTGCAGACCAATTGTAATGATGTGAAATCATCATGGTCATCTTTTTATGTTTTTACCACCCTCAACATTAATGCCCCCCGAAAAAATATCCTGCTCATAGTTCTGGATGATGCACGATATGATGCATTCATTCCCAATGGGGCTCCCTCCTGGTTCAAGACACCAGCAATCAACAGCATTGCAGGTGAGGGAGTAAATTTTAAACTCATGATTCCGACTACCTCTCAATGTGCACCCAGCAGGGCATGTATTTATACAGGTGTTTATCCGCATATTAATGGTGTAGAGAAGAATGGCGACACCCTTGATGCTTCATTCCCACTTATACAGCAAATACTTAAGGATCAGGGTTATTATACCGGATTTATTGGCAAATACGGTCAGTTTCTCGCTCAGCCCAAGGGGTTTAACTGGTGGGCAACAAGCGATGGAAATGTGTATGTTGATCCGATGTACACAATCAATGGCAATGATACTTTGATTCCAGGCCACATAAGTGATGTATATCCGGTGCTGGCAAAAACCTTTCTAAATTCAGTGCCGGCAAATCAGAATTTTGTACTCTTTTACTTTACTCGGGTGCCCCACGATCCAACAATTCCCAGAACACAGGAGGCACAATTATATGAGAATAAAACTTTACCGTTCCCTTCCAACTTTCCTTTTTATATCAATAATTATCCGAGTTTTTATACTGATCAAGAATGGAATGCAGATTCTGCGGATGTGAAAGAATTAAAACTGGCTACATACCAAACCCTTAAAGGTGCAGAGGATAACGTTGACTCATTGCTTTCATGGATAATGCAGCGGGACGGCACATTGGACAGCACGCTCATTATCTTCACAAGCGATAACGGCTACCTGATGGGTGAGCATCATTTGCATGAAAAGATTCTGGGCCTGGAAGAGTCTATACGTGTCCCGCTCTTCATCCGTTATCCTGGATGGTTCGCAGCCAATAGTGTAATCACTGACCAGATTGGCTCCAACCTTGACATTGCTGCGACCCTTCTTGACTTCGCCAATTTGCCTAATAATTATGGATTCCAGGGATTTTCATTTCGCCACCTTGCAAACGGACAGCAAGAGCGAAAAAGTTTTTTATATGAAACCGGATGGGATCCATATGTAGCCAAATTGCGTGCAGTTCGCACGCTTGACGATATTTATATCCGTTCCTATTGCAAAACCAATACTGAAGAGTTTTATAACCTGGTTAATGATCCTCAGAATGACACCAACCAGATTTTTAATCCATTATACTCCGCAACTATTGCCCAGCATCGTGCTCTGCTCGACAGCTTGAGGGCTCTTTACAATGATTACCCCACCATCAAGACGAAGTCCTGTAACCTGGTAACAAACGGACAACGAATCGCCATATATAAAGATGAAGAAGCGCCGGAGCTTGAATTAGCTATTGGTCCCAATCCGGCTGCAAATTCCTTCACGGTATATTTTAATTCACACAAAAACGATAAGGCATTTATTTCTGTGATTGATGAGCTTGGGCGGATTATCTGGAAAAAATCTTACGATCATTCAATAGAAGTACTTGAAGAAATGGATTGCACCTTCTGGAATACCGGTGTATATTTAGTAAAGGCTGATCAGGAGGGTAAATCTTACAGCCTGAAAATGCT
>JBDSEA010000119.1:0-9914 GCA_039920305.1 Chitinophagales bacterium | reverse complement strand
GTAACTGCAAAATGCTACGGCGGTGATATTTCACGCAAGCGAAAATTACTGGAGAAGCAGAAGAAAGGTAAAAAGCGCATGAGGCAGATCGGGAGCGTTGAAGTCCCGCAGCAGGCTTTTCTGGCGGTGCTTAAATTGGGTGATTAAAAAATCGCTTGATGCTTGGGTGTGAAGCAGCAGTAAATCGTCTGCGGGAACGTGCCCTGAGAGTTATCTCACCATTTTATCGTTGAAAAAAGAATATTTGAATGCAACTCCTTGATGGTAAAAAGCTATCGCTCGAAATTCAGGAAGAGCTTACTGAAAAAGTTTCTGCACTAAGGTCATCAGGTAAGGGGATTCCTCATCTCGCCGCCGTGTTAACAGGCAATGACGGAGCAAGTGAAACCTATGTTGCATCAAAAGTCAGGGCTTGTGAACGCATTGGTTTTGGGTCAACATTGATCAGAAAAAATTCGGAGGTTTCTGAAGAGGAATTGCTTGCGGTTGTAAAGCAGTTGAATGATGATGAAAATATTACCGGCATACTTATCCAGCTACCCCTACCAAAACACATCAGCGAAGAAAAAATCACCAATGCCATTTCGCCTGTTAAAGACGTGGATGGCTTTCATCCTGTTAATGTCGGCAAAATGGTTAAGGGACTGCCATGTAATTTGCCTGCAACACCATACGGGATACTTCTCCTTCTGGAGCGAAATAAAATTGAGACAGCCGGGCAGCATTGTGTAGTGATCGGCAGAAGTGATATTGTAGGAAAACCCATGAGTATCTTAATGAGCCGGAACTCTTACCCAGGAAATTGCACAGTTACCTTATGTCACAGCAGGACAAAAAACATTGCGGAGATCTGTTTGCAGGCAGACATCCTCATAGCGGCACTCGGCAAGCCGCAATTTGTAAGGGGAGAAATGGTAAAAGAAGGTGCCGTTGTAATTGATGTGGGCATTACACGAATTCCGGATGAAACAAAGAAATCCGGATTTAAGCTTCTCGGTGATATTGATTTTGAAGGTGTTGCTCCAAAGTGCAGTTACATCACACCTGTCCCCGGTGGAGTAGGGCCTATGACGATTGCAGCGCTACTGATGAACACCTATAATGCGCACAGGAATTTCTAATTTTGAATCATGCATTTTTTTATTCCTTCCCGGGTCAACACGGTACAGGCATTCACGGTAAAAGCTTTCGCCTGCACATGCGTTATCCAAAAAATGATCCTGCCAAAGCTCCCTGTGATTGAAACAGGTTTAAAAATGTCGCCATGATGATGACCAATGCACAACCGGATTTTAATTTTTCAGAAACACTCTTAGAAGGGATGGTGCCGGGCGATCACCTTCCGTTGATGGAACACTTTTATACTATCCAGGGAGAAGGATTTCATCAGGGCAAAGCCGCTTATTTCATTCGCCTGGGAGGGTGCGATGTGGGCTGTGTCTGGTGCGATGTGAAAGAATCATGGGATGCTTCAAAACATACGGTAAGATCAGTTGAAGAAATCGCTGCGGCAGCAAAAAATTATCCCTCCGGGATTTGTGTGATAACAGGCGGTGAGCCTACGATGTATAATTTATTTCCACTTACTGCTTCTCTACATCAGGCTGAAAAGAAAACGCACCTTGAAACCTCGGCGGCATATCCAGTTACGGGCGAATGGGACTGGATATGCATCTCACCCAAGAAATTCAAAGCACCACTCCCTGAAAATTTAAAACTCGCTGATGAGCTGAAAGTGGTGGTATTCAATAAAAGTGATTTCGGGTGGGCTGAAGAATTTGCAATTCTGGTTTCACCCCGCTGTAAACTATTTCTTCAGCCTGAATGGTCAAAGGAGAAAGAAATGACACCCCTGATCGTTGAATATGTAAAAACAAATCCGCAGTGGGAAATTTCCTTGCAGGTTCATAAATATCTTAATCTTCCTTGAAAAAAATCACTGGTATCTTATTAATAGCGAAGATGGGGAAATCATCCATTTCGCTCCGGGCCTTGCGGATCATTGTATTTTTTCTTTTCACCATTCACTATTCCTCCTCTATTTCTGCGCAGAATTATATAAAATTAAAAAACGCATCCAGGAAGTCAGTCAATGACTTCAACACCGCTACAAAATACCTCATGCAGGACGATCAGCAACATGCCATGGATCAGCTTGAAGAGTTAACCCGCGAGGAACCGAAGTTCATAGATGCGTGGCTATTGCTTGGTGAATTGTACAATGAGCAAAAAAAATTTTTAAAAGGAAAAGAAGCTCTTGAAAAAGTTGTAGGGCTTGATCCTGTTTATGCTTCTAAAGCATGGTTCTTTCTTTCAGAGAGCAACTGGCACATTGATTCATTCTATGCCTGCGCTGATGCGTGTGAAAAATTTCTTTCGTTCAGAACAATTTCTGTTGAAAGAAAAAAGCAGGCGGAGCACATGATGTCGAACGCATTATTTGCTGCTGAAGCAATCATGCATCCGGTTCCATTTGATCCTAAAGGCCTGGGAAGCGGTATCAATTCAATGCAGCCGGAATATCTGCCATCACTCACGGGCGATGAGCAAACGATTGTGTTTACGAGAAGGATGGGAAAAGGGTTGCTTGCAAATGAGGATTTTTATATTTCAAGCAAAGTGGGCGGTGAATGGGGTACAGCAAGACCGATGGATAATGTTAACACCCAATACAATGAAGGTGCGCAAACCCTCGCCCCCGATGGTAATTCGCTCTATTATGTGAGTTGTGATAAACCGGGCGGCTATGGCAGTTGTGATATTTACTTTACGCGCCGGCAGGGTAACTCGTGGTCGCCGGTGGAAAATGTGGGACCGCCTGTGTGCACCCAGGCATGGGAGACACAGCCCTCGGTATCGGCAGATGGAAATGAACTGTACTTCGTTAGCAGGCGATCAGACGGAAAGGGCGGAAGTGATATTTATGTTTCACGCCGCGATAAAAGAGGGAGGTGGAATATCCCTGTAAACCTCGGCGATTCCATCAATACCGCCTATGATGAGAAGTCGCCATTCATTCATGCCGATGGAAAAACACTATACTTTTCTTCTGCGGGACATCCCGGTTTCGGGGGTGATGATATTTTCTATTCAAGAAAGCAACAAGACGGTACCTGGAGCCGCGCGAAGAATATCGGCTATCCCATCAACACAAGGAATGATGAGAATAGTTTTGTGGTGGGCTTAAGCGGTGAAAATGCATATTTCACCTCTGACCGCCTTAGTGATACCCGCAATTTCGATTTGTTTTATTTCGATTTGTATGAGGCAGCCCGGCCGGTGCTTACTACATTCTTGAAAGGTGTGATCGTGGATGCCGGAAACTCATCACCCGTACCTGCCAATGTGCAGTTAATTGACCTTGTAACCGGAAATATTATAGCACAATCCGATGCTGATCCGGTTGACGGAGCCTATCTGATAAGCATTCCGAGTGGAAAAGATTATGCGCTCAATGTTTCGGCAAAGGGGTATCTTTTTTATTCTGAAAATTTCTCACTGAAAAATCATCCTGCTGAAAAACCTTTTGCAATCAATGTCGGATTAAAGCCGATCAGTGTGGGCGGTGTGGTAGTGCTGAGAAATATTTTTTTTGAAACAGATTCCTATGTGCTGAAAGATGAATCGAAATTTGAGCTTAACGAGCTTATTGAGCTTCTGACTCAAAACCCTGCTCTTAAAATCCAGGTAAGCGGGTACACTGACAATGCCGGAAGTGATGAGCATAATCAGGCACTTTCGGAAAGCCGTGCAAAAACTGTAAGCGATTATCTGATCAGAAATGGCATTGCTTCCATCCGGCTTGCTTTTAAAGGCTATGGTAAATCGGGACCGGTGGCAACAAATGATACGGAAGAAGGCAGGGCGCAAAACAGGAGAACAGAATTTATAGTGATTTCAAAGTAGCCGCATGAATTAATTCCATGAAATTTAATCTGCATCAAGCCATTTCAAAATCTCAGCTTCTTCAAGGGAAATATAAAGGCTTTTTCTCACAACAATTCCATTTTCAACCCAATAAATGACAGGCAGATTACCGCCGGTAAGTGCAAAAAAGCTTTTTCCATATAAAAACATGTAGGGTATATGATCTGCTTTCGTTGCATCATGAAAAAGCAAAAGGTCATGCTCCTTCCCATTTAAAATAAAATAAAAAGGAATCTCCGGATGACGTTTCTCCATTACATGCATCTTGAATGCAGCTACTTTGCAATGCTCGCAGGTTAGTGACATGAATGCAATAATGTGTTTTCCGTTCATCAAATCAATCGTGTCCCTTTTAGCGGAATTACTGCTAAATAAATCAGCAGGAAGGTGAAAATTAATAGCCTGCGGCTCACGGATTTTACCTGCTAAAAGATCAACAGGATTTAAAATGAATGGAAGGGGGAGGATTATAGCTGCGATAAAAATTACAATAGTATTCTGAAAGTGTATTCTGTTTCTTCGGCTCATCAGATAAAGTAATAAGGCAAGGCTGCCAAGTAGCACATTCTTGATTAAGGATTGCAGAGGTGTCATCTGGAGGTAAGTTCCAAAACATCCGCAATCCCCTTTATTTCCAATGGTAACAAGTTGAACAACCAGATAGATTGAGAAGATTGCAATCAGGCCAAAAGTAGCAGGCAGTGTAAAATTCCTTAGTGCAATGCCGGACAATAGCATTATTCCGAGGAAAAATTCGACACCAATCAGTAATCGTGCAATGAAAGGCGAAGTAATCCAGTTCGCAATACCTATATCAATAAAATTGAGCTCGAACAACTCAATCGGAAATAATTTTAAATAGCCGGAAAATAAAAAAGTGATGCCAACGATCACTTTTAAGCTAATAAATAGGATCCGCTTCATCCTGTAATGAAAAGAGGGCGCGAATGCCGCACCCTCTTTTACAGTTCAGTTTATGATTTTTTATTGAATGTGGCAGGAATAATTGATAGTATCACCCGGAAAAGTTTGTACGTCTAGATAACTATAGCCTTCACAGGTTGATCTGGCATCATCCTCCTTATCCTTGATAGTGGTTACACTGGATATATTTGTACCAGTTAAGCTATCACTAAGGGTACAGCTGCAACTATAATCTTTTTTGCAAGAGGAAAATGTCAGAATTGCGAACATCGCAATAATGGAAATGGAACTTAATTTTTTCATGACTGAAATTAGTTTATTAATTATGAGTTGTTTGAGCGGCAAGATTAATCTATCCAAAGGGATTCTCCAAATTTCTTATTCCTGCACTAACTTTTTGAGCAACTACCTGACGCTGCATTCACTTAATTCCACAGCATAATTCAAGTCATTGAACCGCAGATCTGATGAAGATTAACTTCTGAAGTAATTTTTCAAGCTGATCGAGCGGCAGCATATTCTCCCCATCGGATTTAGCGCTTCGCGGATCAGGATGTGTTTCAATAAACAACCCATCCACACCCGTGGCAACTCCTGCACGGGCAATAGTTTCAATAAGCTTCGGCGTACCGCCGGTTACTCCACTCGATTGATTGGTGCGCTGTAATGAATGGGTACAATCAAGGATTACAGGCAGGCCGTATTGCTGCATGATGGGAATGCTTCTGAAATCAACTACCAGATCTGAATAACCAAATGTGGTTCCACGCTCTGTAAGCATGATGTTTTTATTGCCTGTTTCTTCAACTTTTTTTGCTGCAAATTGCATTTGATCCGGCGCAAGAAATTGCCCTTTTTTAATATTCACAAACTTTCCCGTCTTGCCTGCTGCCACGAGCAAATCCGTTTGCCGGCAGAGGAAAGCAGGGATCTGCAATACGTCAACATATTCTGCTGCAAAAGCGCATTCTGCCGCTTCATGTACATCCGTTAATACCGGCACATCCAGATTATCCCGTAGTTTCCTAAGCATGCTTAATGCAGCTTTATCTCCAATGCCGGTGAATGAATCACCTCTTGACCGGTTTGCTTTGCGATAAGATGATTTGAAGATGAAAGGTATTTCCAGCCGGTCACAGATGATCCTGATGGAATCTGCGGTTTCCATCACCAGCTTTTCACTTTCGGCAATACAGGGTCCGGCAATGAGGAAAAAATTTTTGCCACCCTGGAATTTTAACCCGTGAACGAATGGAATCATGATGCAAAGTTATCTGTTGGTGCAGGAATAGTTAACCGGTTATTTTTTTATTGATCAGATTAACGGACCTCAATCATCATTGAAAAATTCTATTGCCCGTTGCTCACTAAAATAATTTCCCCATGGTAAATCAAGTATAAATCCGGCGTGTCCCCCATGATCAGGTGTTTCAAGAATAACTTTTTCATGATTGTGGCATTCTTCAAAGGGAAAGCACGCCGGTGTAAAAAAAGGATCGTCACGTGCTGTAAGAATCAAAGCAGGAATAGTGATGTGCTGAATGAAATTCTTTGATGAAGATTTAGAATAATAGTCGGATGCATCTGCAAATCCAAACAGGGGTGCAGTAACCCGGTCATCATATTCCCTGAATGTTTTTATCGAAGCAAGATCTTTTTCCGGAAGATCAAACCCGTGACAATGAATTCGCTCCAGGGCTTTATTCCTGAGGGTAACCAGAAACCTGTTGCGGTAAATAAAATTTGAGTGGTCATCAAGCTTTGCTGAAGCAGCTTCCAGATCGCACGGCGCAGAAATCACCATTGCTTTTTTTATTTGCGGCGGAATTGAATTACCATTTTCACCCAGGTACTTTAGGACAAGATTTCCCCCCAGGCTAAAGCCAATTAGTACCAGCTCCTCGCATTCATGATGCTGAAGTACGTGGTTGATCACCGTTGCAACATCATCCGTAGCGCCACAGTGGTATGCTCTGAGCCGGTGGTTGGTAACTCCGCTGCATCCACGCAGATTCATTGCTACTGCCTTGTAACCGGCTCGGAACAATGCTTTAGCCATTCCCTTCATATAGGGAGTTCCTGCGGATGCTTCAAGCCCGTGAATCAGCAGGGCAATTTTTTTAGAATTACTGTTGAGCCAGTCAAGGTCAAGGAAGTCATCATCCGGTGTAATGATCCGCTCACGGGTATACCCTGCATCCTTTACCTGCCGGAGCATAGCAGCCGCAATGGTATTCAGGTTTCCATTGCGGAACAGGAAGGGCGCTCTGTACTGCGATTTAATCAGCGGCATTTATGGGCCGGATTTCATTTCTTAATATAAACTGATCCTTAAAATGGAGAAATTCAAGTAAGCTTACAGAGGTAAAAATCATACGGAGATTAAATAAGCTTCAATTACACCTAATAAAAAGCCCATGATTGCTATTGAGATTTTTAAGGCAATGATGCTTTTCCCTGCATGCCTGTAAAATTGTTTTTCAAGTCCTTCCAATGAAACCTGATTCAATTGTGCTGTAATCATTTTTCTCACATCAAACCTGCTTTCCACACCCGATGCAATCTTGTCAATAAGGGCCGGAACCATTAACTGCAATTCATCAACTAGTACTTCTTTCATCTTAGTAATCATTCCCTCAGTAATGAACATTGAAAAGACAGGAATTTTTTCTTTAAGCTTTGTGCGAAGAAAATCATCAACCTTCTGTTCAAGCAGTTCGTGTATCCCCGACAGGTTTTCACTTTGAAGCAAGCTTGCCTTCATGCCGGAAATATTTACAATATTTTCAGCGACATATTCTCCTGCTTCATTTCCCCACATCAGATAATTCTTAGGAATGAAACCCTGCATTTCGAAAATTAAAAAATTCTTTTTTCTGAGAGGATGGAAAAGAAAATAAAACAAAATGGATATAATGCTCCACCCGAAAACGGCATTGATGATGGGTAAAAGCCAGATCATGCCTCAACCCCCCAATTCTCAGGATTATCCCGCCATTGCTTAAGCGTATTTAATTCTGAAGATAATACAGAGCCTTCATCAACCGCTACGTGCAGCAATGTTTCATAATCGGTCAGAGTATAAACAGGGCAGTCCGCATCTCTGAATTTCTTTTCAGCCGAAGGAAATCCGTAAGTAAAAATGGCAATCATCCCTGCTGCCTTTACCCCCGATTCGCGTAAGGCTGCCAGCACGCTCAATGAGCTATCGCCGGTAGAAATTAAATCTTCAACTACGATCGCATGCTGCCCTGCCAGTGCCAATCCTTCAATTCGATTTTTTAAGCCATGATTTTTTGGAGCGGAGCGGACATAGCAGAATGGTGTTTCAAGATGGTCAGCAACCAATGCACCGTGAGGAATACCTGCTGTTGCTACTCCGGCGATCAATTCCGTTTCCGGAAATTTCACCCTGATGATTTCAGCAAGTTTTTCTTTGATGTAAGTTCTTATTTCAGGGAAGGAAAGTGTTAAGCGGTTGTCGCAATAAATGGGTGATTTCCATCCGCTTGACCACGTGTATGGTTGCAGAGGGTTTAACTGTACAGCCCTGGCTTGCAGTAGCAGCGACGCCATTTTAGTCGCTGAATCTTTAGAGTAAATCATGAATGAAGGGTAAGGCCGCCAAAGATAATGGTTCAGTGATGCTATCTTCGAAACTCAATAATTGTAAAATGAAAAAAATATTTATCGGGGATCAGGAGCTGATCATTGGCAGCAGGAGGGAATTAAATTCAATCACTGGTATTCCTAACTCTCTTGGGTCACTTCCTGAAAAGCCGGAAAAGAAAGACTTTCAACGCATCTGTGATTTTTATCAGGATCATAAAAGCAGCAACGGAATAGAAATTCTTTTTTGTGAGTCAGAGAAAAATCTAGATCAAGGCCTGTTTTCATTTTACAAATTAATGAATGCCGCAGGTGGTGTAGTGAAGAATTCTGAGGAGAAATTATTGATGATATTCCGGCGGGGGAAATGGGATCTTCCAAAAGGGAAAGTTGACAAGGGTGAAACTATCCGCCAAGCTGCACTGCGTGAGGTGATGGAGGAAACGGGGATACAAAATTTGAATGTAGTTAGTGAAATAAGATTCCTCGGCGGAGTGCAGCCATGTACCTATCATACCTACGAGCAAAATGGTAAGCCCGTGATCAAAGCTACTTACTGGTATGAGATGGTCAGCGATAATACTTCTTCCCCGCTAACTCCCCAGGAGGAAGAAGACATTACCGAAGTGGGATGGTATTCAGAAAATGAGATAAAGGAGCGTTTGAAAAATTCTTTCCCACTGGTAAGATGGGTGCTCGAAGCAGTTGGAATAAAATAGTGTTCATGATCATTTTAAAAGGAGGGCGGTAATCCAGCCGCCGGCTGCAATCCCTGCGGCGCCCCATCCTAACCTGATCAGAAATTGCTTCTGCCGTTTCCTGCGGGTGGCAATAATGGCATTGTCAACATTTATTCTGGCGGCCGTGAGTTCACTCTTTATTGAATCAAGGCTGGCAGAAACAGATTGCAACTGACTTTGTGTTCTGGTAATGATGAAATTTGTGCTGTCCCTGAGCGATACAAAATAATGGTTGAGTGAATCGTAATGGCGGCGCTCCAGCTCGATTTGCATTTTGTACGTATCAATAAATGTGTCCGTAGTACTAAAAAACTCTGCCTGTCACAGAAAATCCTTACTGTCTCATTCCTGGTCCTTAACGCTACCTTATAAGTGCTGTCACAAAAATTGTCAGGAAGCGTTTGATTATAAGCAGCAAGAGTAGAAATAAAGAAGAGGGATAAAATCAGAATTGTTTTCATGCTAATGATTTGCGGAGCTGTCAACAGTGATTTTTGGCCAGCCGGATTGCTTCTTCTTTTCCAGCTTCGCTTTGGTCACGGTATATTTTCCGCTGAGATTTTGAACCGTATTTTCAAATTGCCGCCGTGCAGAAATAACATTCCGGTTTAGCTCTTACATCCGTAGTGATCTCCCCGATAGCACTTTTATATTCCTCAAGCTGAATTTGCATGCTGTTAATAGCGTTGCGCGTTTTCTCAACATGTGCCTGCG
>JBDSEA010000118.1:0-15986 GCA_039920305.1 Chitinophagales bacterium | reverse complement strand
TCTATTGCTGTCCAGTTTGGCTGCCGGCGTTGTTTTTAGCGTTTTTAAAACTGTATAAGCTCATTGGTATAAGTGCGTATATTGCTCGCGCTATAGCTTTTTAAAATAAGGTGGCGGGTAAATTTTTCCAATTCATCTGCATTTGTCCTGCTTATCTCAAAATTTTCTTTGGCCCATTCGAAATATTATTTGCAATTCTTTTTTCTTTTTTTACAAAATTTACCGGAGGTAGTTTTACTTGCTCTTTTGTTTTTTGCATTGCCTGCCGCAACTGGCTGTCTTCAACAGTATATTTATTTTATAAAGCTGTTTTTTTTATTTGCTCAAAATTTGTTTTTGTGCAAAGGCAATACCAGCAAGTATTTTGCCGGCTCCATTTGAGTGCGATATGGCTGCGAAGAGAATGAATAAATGCTTCATCTTTTTCAAAAATCAAAGTAATATTCTTTTGCTCCTTGTGCAATAAATATTTAAGCGAAAGCTGTTTCATATAAAAAATAATGTCCAATGTAATAATTAAAAAAAACGAAGAATTCCTGAATCATTCCCCCTTCCCCTTTTCCCCTACAAACTGATGTTCTTTGTTTTTAAACAGCACGTTAAAGGTAGTAAGCGTTCCATAGATTCGGGTGATGTATTGCTGCAGGTTCACCTTGTCTTCCTCACTCAATTTTGCATGTGAATTGATGTTCTGCTCGAGCACCCGCAGACGGTCACGCAGCATCACGATCTTATGGAAGAATAGGTCAATGGGAATTTCTTTCGACTGTAAATTTTTATCCCCGGGCTCCAGGATCATGATGCCGTCCTTCCACCGGTCACCGAGCGGAACGATCTCCTGCATCTGCGCCCACTTTCTTAATATACCAAGCAGTGATCTTTCAACCTCTGAGAGTGTTTCTATCTCTGAGGATATTTCAACAGCATCCAGAATCTCGAGCTGAGGATCATCCTGCATCACCTCATGCAGTCCTGCTTCCATGAACGTAACAAGATAGGTGGTGAGGCGAATGCCCACCACTACGCCCTGTCCGAATTTTGCGTGCTGCACGCGGGAGCCGGTTCCTGCGGTTTGTTCTTCCATGCATCATGAATTTGTGCGGGAAGGTAAAAAGTGTTCATGAATAATAACAGCAAATTCTCATCATAACTGCCCGTTAAATCCCTGGAAGCTGTCTGGAAATCCATAGTAACTTGAAAATTTAATGTTCCGACGGGCATAGCCTGGCTCGCGCTATGGTCATCGGAGCTTATCGAAAGGTTGCGTAATCTATCAACCAATTCCGGATTGAATTCAGGCAGCTTCATAATCCTTATTTCATTTTTTATGATGTTTTTTTGAAAAAAGAATTCTATCTTTGCCGCTCGCTTAAACCGGAGCTGTATTTCGTTGGTGCATCATAACTTCCCTTCACTCTCACAAAATTGTTTTTGATTCCATTCTTCTTCGAAGAATTCGTGTCACTATTGCCTGAATGCGCTTCCGGTTAACGACCTTGTCCCGAATGGTTTCGGGAATATTTATTAACGAATAACTCATCAATATGCCCTTCAAAAAAGATCTTAAGATCAAGGCGAATTTCACTACCATCACGCTGCAGCTGGCATCTCCGGATTCCATCCTGGAGCGTTCATTCGGTGAGGTTCTGAAACCTGAGACCATCAACTATCGCACCTACAAGCCCGAGCGGGATGGACTATTCTGCGAGCGCATTTTTGGTCCGGTAAAAGATTATGAATGCTATTGCGGAAAATACAAGCGCATCCGTTACAAAGGAATTGTGTGTGATCGCTGTGGCGTTGAGGTAACGGAGAAGAAAGTCCGCCGTGAGCGGATGGGACACATCAAGCTGGTGGTTCCGGTAGTTCACATCTGGTACTTTAAATCATTACCGAATAAGATCGGATACCTGCTTGGTATCTCTTCCAAGAAATTAGAATCAATCGTGTACTACGAGCGCTATGTAGTGATCCAGCCGGGAGTACGTGAAGACAAGGCATACCTTGACCAGCTCACAGAAGAAGAGTATCTTGAAGTCCTTGACCAGCTTCCGAAGGAGAATCAGCATCTGGATGACATGGACCCAAAAAAGTTTGTGGCGAAGATGGGCGCCGAGGCTCTGCGCGAATTACTTTCCCGCATCAAGCTCAACGAGCTCTCTTACCAGTTGCGTGACCAGGCAGCAAATGAAACCTCACAGCAGCGGAAGCAGGAAGCATTGAAGCGGCTCGGTGTGGTTGAATCATTCCGTGAAGCCAATGACAAGCAGATCAACAAGCCGGAATGGATGATCGTGCAGTACCTGCCGGTGGTGCCTCCGGAGCTTCGCCCGCTCGTACCCCATGATGGCGGCCGTTTTGCATCCTCTGATCTGAATGACCTTTACCGCCGTGTTATCATCCGTAATAACCGCCTGAAGCGGCTGCTTGAGATCAAGGCGCCGGAAGTAATTCTGCGCAATGAAAAAAGAATGCTGCAGGAAGCCGTGGACTCTCTTTTCGACAATTCCCGGAAATCCAATGCTGTAAAGGCAGAAGGCGGGCGTGCTTTGAAATCACTCAGTGATGTGCTGAAGGGAAAGCAGGGCCGCTTCCGTCAGAATCTGCTGGGCAAGCGTGTTGACTATTCAGGCCGCTCGGTTATTGTTGTGGGTCCGGAATTGAAGCTCCATGAATGCGGCTTGCCAAAAGATATGGCTGCAGAATTATTCAAGCCCTTCATCATTCGCAAGCTCATCGAGAGGGGAATTGTGAAAACCGTGAAGAGCGCGAAAAAATTAGTGGACAGAAAAGAACCGGTCATCTGGGATATTCTTGAAAACATTTTGAAAGGACATCCGGTGATGCTGAACCGCGCACCCACGCTTCACCGCCTTTCCATTCAATCATTCCAGCCCAAGCTCATTGAAGGCAAGGCCATTCAGCTTCACCCGCTGGTTTGCGCATCATTCAATGCTGACTTTGACGGTGACCAGATGGCAGTGCATGTTCCGCTTAGCAATGCCGCCATCCTTGAGGCGCAGCTGCTCATGCTTGCATCCCACAATATTCTGAACCCCCAAAACGGAACTCCCATCACCCTTCCCTCACAGGACATGGTGCTCGGGTTGTATTATATCACAAAAGGAAAAAAAGGGACTAAGGAAGTCCCGGTAAATGGTGAGGGTAAATCATTTTATTCATCTGAAGAAGTGATCATCGCCTATAACGAGAAGAAAATTGATCTGCATGCACACATCAGGGTAAAAACAAAGGTTCGTGAAAACGAGCAGCTTGTGGATAAGCTACTGGAAACCACCGTGGGCAGGGTCATCTTCAACCAGGTAGTTCCTCCCGAGGCCGGTTTCGTAAATCAGCTTCTCACTAAAAAAGTTTTGCGTGATGTTATTGGTGACATCATCAAGATCACCAATGTTCCGACCACGGCAAAGTTCCTGGATGATATCAAGAACATTGGCTTCTCGATGGCATTCAAGGGCGGGTTGTCATTCAATCTTTCAGACCTTCTCACACCTACCACCAAGCCTGAAATGCTGAAGCAGGCACAACAGGAAGTGGATGAGGTGATCAGCAATTACAACATGGGCTTTATCACCAACAATGAGAGATACAACCAGGTAATTGACATCTGGACCAGGGTTAACAACCGTATCGCGGAGAGCTTGTACAAGATGCTCGAGGAAGACAAGCAGGGATTCAATTCAGTATTCATGATGCTTCACTCGGGTGCACGCGGCTCGAAAGAGCAGGTGCGCCAGCTTGGTGGATTGCGCGGACTCATGCAGAAGCCCCGCAAGAGCGGAAGCACAGGCGGGGAATTGATCGAGAACCCGATTCTTGCCAACCTGAAAGAAGGCCTGAGTGTACTGGAATATTTCATTTCAACCCACGGCGCCCGCAAGGGTCTTGCTGATACAGCTTTGAAAACTGCAGATGCAGGTTACCTCACTCGGCGTCTTGTTGATGTTGCGCAGGATGTAGTCATCTCTGAAGTGGATTGCGGTACGCTTCGCGGCCTGCCTATCTCTGCATTGAAAGATAATGATGAAGTAGTTGAGCCATTGTATGATCGTATCATCGGAAGAGTCAGCCTGTATGATGTGTATGATCCGCTTACGAACGAAATTATGGTGAATGCCGGTGATGAAATCACTGAGGAGATAGGAGCTCAAATAGAAGAAACTTCCATTGAAACCGTTGAAATCCGCTCCGTGCTTACCTGCGAGGCAAAGCGGGGCGTTTGCGTAAAATGCTATGGCAGAAACCTGACCACGAACAGGCTGACAGAATCCGGCGATGCGGTAGGAATTATTGCGGCCCAGTCTATTGGCGAGCCCGGAACACAGCTAACCCTGCGAACATTCCACACCGGCGGTGCCGCTTCGGGTATTGCTTCGGAATCGGAGCTGCGCGCAAAGTTCGAGGGCATCGTGCGGTTTGAAGATGTAAGAACTGCAAATTTTACAACTACATTAACCGAAAAGGGCCATAAGGTGGTGGTGGTGATTGGCAGAAGCGGTGAAGTACGTATTGATGATCCGAAGGCTGACCGGACCCTGATTGCAAACCACATTCCCTATGGTTCATTTTTACTTGTAAAGGAAGGTGAGAAAGTTACAAAGGGTCAGGTATTGTGTACATGGGATCCTTACAATGCAGTAATCCTTTCTGAAATAAAAGGGTCAGTGGATTTTGAAAATGTGATTGAAGGTGTCACCTATCGTGAAGAAATGGATGAGCAAACGGGGCACAAGGAAAAAGTAATTGTTGAAACAAGGGACAAGACCAAAATTCCCTCCATAAGGGTTATAGGTAAAAACAAGGAAGATAAAATGTATAACCTTCCTGTGGGTTCACACATCAATGTGGAGCAGGGTGAGGATGTTGAGTCGGGAATGATACTCGTTAAGATCCCGAGAACACTTGCCAAGCTGCGCGGAGATATCACCGGAGGCTTGCCCCGTGTTACGGAGCTGTTTGAGGCGCGGAATCCTTCCAACCCTGCAGTAGTGTCGGAGATTGATGGCGTGGTAAGCTTTGGATCAGTGAAGCGCGGCAACCGTGAGGTAATTGTTACTTCCAAGGATGGTGATGAGCGTAAATATCTTGTTCCTCTTTCCAAATTGTTCCTGGTGGCTGAAGGTGATTTTATCCGCGCCGGACTTCCAATGTCTGACGGTGCTATCACTCCCAATGATATTCTGGCCATTAAGGGAATCAATGCCGTTCAGGAATACATGGTAAATGAGATACAGGAAGTTTACCGCCTGCAGGGTGTCAGGATCAATGACAAGCACATTGAGGTGATCGTGAGGCAGATGATGCGCAAGATTCACATTGTTGATCCGGGAGATACCAAATTCCTGGAAGGCGAGCCTGCTGACAAGTTTGAATTCATTATTGAGAACGAAGAAATTTTTGATAAGAAAGTGATCACTGAACTTGGCGACTCACAAAATCTCCGGGTAGGTCAGATTGTAACACTGAGGCAAATCAGGGAAGAAAACTCGATGCTGAAGCGTAGCGATAAAAAGATTGTTCAGTACCGTGATGCCAATGCAGCAACAGCCAGCCCGATGCTTCAGGGTATCACCCGCGCATCGCTGGGTACACAGAGCTGGATCTCTGCTGCATCATTCCAGGAAACTACCAAGGTGCTCAGCTCCGCATCCATCAATGCCAAAACGGATCACCTGCTTGGCTTAAAGGAAAATGTAATCGTGGGTCACCTGATTCCTGCCGGAACTGGAAGCCGTGAATACGAAAACCTGGTAGTTGGTTCCAAGGAGGAATATGACAAGCTTGTGCAAAGCAAACAGGAGATGCTGGGTATTTTACCAAGCCTTGATGAGTAAGCATTCATTGCTCTGCCCACATGACTAACTACGCATAAGTCCGGTACGAGCCGGAGTTGAATAGTAAAATGTAAAGGAAGCCGTTTCCTTGCGGGACGGCTTTTGTTTTCTGTATCTTTGCTGCCTTAATAAAATCTATGGATCAGAACGAAAAGAATGTACAGCAAAATCAAATCAACATTGAGCTGACTGATGAAACGGCTGATGGTATTTACTCTAATCTTGCCATCATCACGCACTCCAACCAGGAATTTGTGCTTGACTTTATTAAGGTGATGCCCGGCATACCCAAAGCAAAAGTTAAATCACGCATCATACTTACCCCACAACATGCGAAGAGATTCCTGAAGGCACTTAGTGAAAACGTACGCAAATTTGAATCGCAGTATGGAGAGATCACGGATGTTGACCCGATTAATATTCCCCCGATGAGCTTTGGAGGACCTACGGCACAGGCATAAACAGCTTCCTGTTTCTGGCCCAGGATAACAGAGCGATTGCTTTTATTACCGGTTATCTCACAATCACCAGGCGTAAGGAATAAAATGACGCAGCGGTTTTTATAACTATCGCATAAATACCGGGCACATACCCCGTGGTGCCGATAATGATCCTGCTGGCGGCCTCTGCAGAGCGTTGCAGATCTATTTTCTTTACCACATGATTCATCGCATCTGTCACTGTGATGCTTTCAATTAATGAAACCGGAATATTGAGCAGGAGCTGTGTGACATCATCAGCAGGGTTAGGATAAAGCAGAAATTTTTCATTTCCCGCAAACGAAATTCCCGAACCGAAGTCAGGATAGAGCATCACCCGGTAAACTTTATTGGAGGCATTTGTGGAACCATCATTTCCGGCGGTTGAAATGATCCCGCCATATATGTATCCGAGCATCACCGGCTGCGTGAATGCCCGCAGCTTAAAAACCCCATTTTCAAAATGCGGTAATGAAAGACTGGCAAAAAATTCTGCATTCGCCGCGCTCCTTTCCGGAAGCTGAATAGGCAATAAGACTTCATCGGTTGTTCCGTCAGCATGGTGAATAAGTGAGCTGATGTCCCTGATAAAAGGAACCAGCGTATCTTCCAGGAGTGTTTGCGAAACAGAATCAAAAAAGTAGAGGCTGATCCCCCCTATGAAGATCGTATACATGTCATTTGAAACCGAATCAAAAAGCGGCATCACAGGGCACTGGTACTGACTCATTTTTTGCTCCATGGAAAAATCTACCACACTTACGCCCATGGTAGTATAAACAGGATTTCGATAGGGGAGGTTATGTTCGTATTGAAATACACCTCCGTAAACGCCAAATCCTTCTTCACCCGAAGCAGAAATCCATGGTGCCGAATTAAGATCACGGCGATGAAAATTTACGGTATCAGTCAGTGAGCTGAAATTACTGACTGAAAGGTTGATCCCATCATCATTCAAATCAAAACTGCTGATTGAATTGGTGTAGCGCTGCGTAAATAATCCCTGGTCTGTTTTTGAATAGAGTCCCCCAAAGTTCTGGCCTCCTGCGATGTACCATTTGCCGCCCACGGCCTCCAGCTTCCCGCCCGTTACGGCAAAAACCGTGTCATTGACCTGCCGCACATACTGGGAAATAGCGTTTCCTCCGGAAGTGATCTCGCCGATCAACCCATCAACATCAAGGGCAGTGAGCGTTGAGAATGTTCTCTTCAGCTCATTGATGGAATCATAGCCGTACCCGCCAATGATGTAAAGCTGATTTCCTGCCTGCCGGAATTGGGTATTGGTTGCAGAAAGCGACCGGCGGACTTCATAAGGCACGTTGTTAAGTGATGATTGCCATACATCCCAGGTGGAAGTATCAATCACGAAAATATTATTGTTCTGTTCGGTAAATGAAAAAGCCAGGTTGGGAAACAAGGAATGCAATCCATCTACTCTTCCGGCAACGATCAGCCACTTATCACCGGATTGCGCTTTTGCATAAGAATGGATGTAGGGAAGACCGGGTGCATCAGCCTGCTGGAGGCTGATGAAAAATGGGACCTGCTGCGAGAAGCATGGCATACCGAAGATGGTAAATAAAAGATAAAATAATTTTTTCATCAACCACTCAACCTTGATTTAAACAGTTTCCAAAATTATCTCAAATACACCGTTGTATGTAATGCAATTTGACATCATCATTTTTTCACAATGGTGACAATATTATTTGGAAAATGTTACCTAAACAGGTAACTTTGCTTGTTGGACGATTTCAATGGACAAATACGCAGTTAAAAAGTTTACGAGGTCTATTTTGGGGAGTTTTTCAATAAGCAAACTCAAAAAGTGCAAGCCCGTATCTTAAGGACAATTCGTTTAATCAGGGACATTCAATTCATACCGCAGACATATTAAAACATCTGGAAGGCAAGAACTGACTTTATGAAATAAGGGTGAGTTCAGGTAAAAATTTTTAGAATATTTTGCTTTTTTGACGAGGGACAATTAGTTATTGTTTTAAATGGTTTTCAAAAGAAGTCACAGAAAACTCCTAAATCGGAAATTGAAAGAGCTGAAAAATTAAAAACAAAATATTATGAAGAAAAGCAAAAATAAAGTGGTAGACCTTGAAGTGTTTATCTACAATAAATATGGTAAAAGAGGCTCAACAAAAAGAGACAATTTTGAAGAGGGTTACGAAACATTTAAGTTAGGTGTTATGCTTCAAGAAATGCGACACAAGCACAACTTGACACAGGAACAACTTGCTCAAAAATGTGGAACAACAAAAAATTATATATCAAGAATTGAAAACGATGCAAGCGACATAAGACTCTCAACTCTTATGAGAATTGTAAGAAACGGATTCGGGCAACATTTGAAACTCACTGTTGGGACATAACGCAGATGAACTACATACAAAATTGGTATTGCCAATAGTTGGGCTCGACATTGGAACAAATGAACAATTCTGCTCTACTCCAGTTCAGGGGTTGAAGAACAAAACCAAAACTTTAGCTCTTAATATTATCTTTTTCAAAAAGCCAGGCAGCGGTTCCAGCAGACGGAATTCTAATCCCCAACCATTGGCAATAACTGTCAGTTTAATAATTGCTTTCGATGCCTCCGGAATAGCAATGAAGAAGTCAATCTATTCTCCTTCAAATAACGTAACTTTGGCAGCGAAAATAAATTAATGCAAGATACCCTTCAGGCTAAGACGCTCACCGCGGAATTTCATCAGCAACTTCGTAATCGTGTTAACCAGTACTTTCAGCATAGAAAGCTTCGTGAAAATGCTGACAGCTACATGGTTATAAAAACCATTGTGCTCTTTGCCGTTGGTTTCGGTTGCTATGGATTGATCCTTGCCAATTTCCTTCCGCTATCTTTTTTATGGGTACTGTGTGCCCTCATGGGTGCCGCATTCGCCGGTTTGGGAATGGCGGTAGCACATGACAGCATTCACGGTTCCTATTCAAACAACAAGACCATCAACTACCTTCTCGGCTATACGCTCAACATCATTGGCGGCAACCGCTACGTATGGTCAATCACACACAATGTGGTACATCACGTTTACACCAATGTGCATCAGGTGGATGAGGACCTGGAGCTGGCTCCATTTATCCGGCTTTCACCGTTTGAAGAGCGCAAGCCCATTCATCGCATACAGCACGTGGCTGCCTTCATTGCATATGCCTTTGCCACCATTTTCTGGGTCTTCATCAAGGATTACAAGAAGATGCTCCAGCGTGACCTTGGCCCCTACAAAAACAAAAAACATCCTGCCCAGGAATGGGTGCTGCTCATTGTATCAAAAATCATTTATTACGGATACACGATTGTAGTTCCCCTGATGATCTTTCCATTCTGGCAATGGCTGATCGGATTTCTTACCCTTCATTTTGTTTGTGGAACCATTCTCGGCATCACTTTTCAGATGGCGCACACCGTGAGCAACACCGATCACGCTGCAGACCTTGAAGAAATGAACGAGCAGGCCTGGGCGGTATTCCAGATGAAGACGACCAGCAACTTTGCCATGAAAAATAAATTCCTTACCTGGTATATGGGAGGATTGAATTATCAGGTGGAGCATCACCTGTTTCCCAAGACGTGCAGCGTTCACTATCCTGCTATCAGCAATATTGTGAGACAAACTGCTGAAGAGTATCACGTACCCTATCATTTTAATCCCACATTTGGTTCGGCAATCGCTTCCCACTACCGGTTTTTGAAGCGGATGGGAAGGGAGGGGTGATTTCATTCAAATCAAATTATCAGAAATGGTGTCCAGCGCGATTTTATTCCCATACAAGTTTCCCATTCGGTACCGGCGATAGAAATCATGAAGGGATTTTATTATAATTTTGTAGCGGAATCCACCGGTTTATCCGGATGGAAAATCAGCAATGGCCGCAATAAGAATTTTTATTATCCTCATATCTCAAGTGGCTGTATTGGCAGTCCGGGCCCAGAACCTTGTTCCTAATAACAGCTTCGAAACAAACACAGCTAATCCCAACAATTATGGTGACTGGTTCAAATGTACCTCTTGGTCTAATGTGAACGGCTTCCAGGGATCAGGGTATGCGAGTCCCGATTATATGACTACCTCCGGATCAAACGGCGTTGATCTACCCTACACCACCTTTGGAACTGTGGATGCAAATACAGGCAGTGCAATCATGGGATTTGCTACTTACTCTCCCTATGTAGTCAATTTTCGGGAGTACCTGTCAATACAGCTCTCCTCGCCGATGCAGGTCGGGGTGGCGTATGAGGTTTCATTTTACTGGACTAACGGTACCAACTGTTATGGCGGCTCAAGCACTGATCATGTGGCAATAGATTTCTCTGCCGCCCCACTCACACAGTCAACCTGGGAACCCATCAGCGTAACTCCCGAGCTGGATATTACTACTGAATTGTGGAGCAGTACCTGGCAGATCCAGTCTTTTATATATACACCTACCACCGCATATACATACTTTACTATCGGTAATTTTAAGGATGATGCAGCAACCTCACATACTATGCATACCGGATTTACTACAACAGCCTACTATTTTATTGACGATATCGTGGTTCAGCCTGCCGTGGTCCTTCCCATAGTGCTTTCGTCTTTCTCCGGGTTCAGCAGTGCGGAAGGAAATGTTCTCGAATGGGTTACTGCCTCCGAACATAATAATGCCTATTTCTCTGTAGAAAAAATGAGAGATGATGGCACCTTCGAAGAGATCGGAAAACTGGACGGTGCCGGAGAATCAGCGTTTTCTACCTCCTACTCATTCACTGATGATCAGGTGCTCCGGACAACCGAATATTACCGTCTAAAGCAGGTAAACACTGACGCCACCTATACCTATTCTCCGGTCATTAATATCAATGCCGTCCTGGCTGATGAAGTGAAACTCCTTACCGGTGAACCTGGAGGGCATTATTCCATCGAGTGTAATGCGGATCAATCCCGGTTATTTTCCTATGCCATTTACAATGCCGGCGGGCAGCAGGTTCTGCGCAGCCCGGTGAAAAATCTTCAGCAGCATTTTATTGAACCGGTTTCACTGGAGGGCTATGCAGGAGGAACATATCTTCTGGAAATTTTTCTCGGCGACACCCGCCGGACTTTCAAAGTTATCAACCAGTGATTTCAACAGGCATTGCTGGTTTGCTCCTCATACATCATACTGCATCCATGATACTTTACATAGCGATGCTTTTTGAATTTCAGCTTTGAAAAATCAGGCGGGTGCAATAAGAAAAAGCTCCTTCCGAAAACAGGAGCTCCTTGAAAAATTTTCTGAATCTTATTTACTGATTATGATCTGCCGGGAGAATACCAGGTTATCAGCCATCACTTTCACCAGGTAGATTCCTGATGCAGCATCATTGATTTGAACCTCTTTGCTGATCAAACCATTATTTACAGGAATCTTTTCTTCAAGGATAATCTGTCCAAGGGTATTCGCAATGATTAAAACAGCATTTCCTGATGACGGCATATTCTGCAATTGCAATTCCAGGACAAAAGCTCCGTCCGAAGGGTTGGGATACAATACCAGTAAAGCCGTAGAAATGCTTTCAGATACAAAATTTTCTTTGCAGGATTTCGTAACATTCTTTCCCGCTGAAGTCTTGCTGCATCCATTGCTGTTGGTTACCACCACTTTATAGGTCCCGGTAGTAGTTGCGGTATAGCTTTGACCGGTAGCCCCTGACAGGTTATTTGTCCCCTTCTTCCACTGATACGTTAATCCTGCACCGCTGTTTGCCTGGAGCACTACAGAGCCCGCAGCACATATATCGAGGCTGCCCTGGGTCGTGATGGTAGCGGAAGGCAGCGGATTTACTGTAACAGAGGTTACAGGCGATGTTGCAGTACAACTGAATGAATTGGTTTCCCTGACTGAATAAGAGGCAGTTTGAGCCGGTGAATAGGTCATGCCGGTGGCGCCTGAGATGCTGGCAGAATTTTTCAGCCACTGGTAGGTGATTCCTGTCCCCCCATTTGCTGTTAGAGTAAAAGGCGTGCCCTTGCAAAACGCAACACTGCCCGCAGGTGTGACCGTGGCGGAGAAAGCATTTTCATCGGTCATGCCATTGCAGTTATCATCAATGCCGTTGCATATATCAGGAGCTCCCGGGTTTATTGAGGCACTCGCATCATTGCAATCTGTGCTGTTTGTTACATAGCCGGCAGGGGCTGATGACTGGCATGTTGAAATGGTTGAGGATATATTTCCATAGGTGTCATTATCTGCATCAGCAAAAAATATATTCTGAGCTAAGCCTTCATCTGTAAGGTTATCACAATCATCATCAATGCCGTTGCAAACCTCCGCTGCACCCGGATGAACAGCACTGTTTGCATCATTGCAATCCGTGCTGTTTGTTACATATCCGGCAGGGGCTGATGACTGGCACGTTGAAATGGTTGAGGATATATTTCCATAGGTGTCATGATCTGCATCAGCAAAAAATATATTCTGAGCTAAGCCTTCATCTATAAGGTTATCACAATCATCATCAATACCATTACAAACCTCGGCTGCACCCGGACGAACAGCACTGTTTGCATCATTGCAATCCGTATTGTTTGTAACATATCCTGAAGGCAGTGAGCATGCTGACAGTATGTTTAGTGGATTTCCATAGCCGTCACCATCGGCATCTGCATAAAATGTAAAGGAATTGCAGGCTGAAATATTAACCGAGTAATCTTCCGTTTCGCCATAATCAAAAAAGCTGCACGGGTCAGTGGGCTCAAAGGCAAATTCCAGCCGCACCCTCATGCGTGTTATGCCGGTAAGCGCTGTGGGAGAAATTTGAATGGTGCTGCTGATGGTTTGATTGAATCCTGAACCGATAAATGTTCTTTCAGATGCATCAAATACTGCATTGTGATTATAGTCAATCCACACACTTACATATTCAGTTCCGCCGTTGCTTACGCCAACTGAAACAGAATGCGATGCACCCTGGGTGATTGCTGCAGTTTGCAATGAATAATCCCCGTAGCCATTGGCGGAGCAGGATGATGCATTATTGATTCCTCCAAAAGCTACGGAGGTTATCTTGTCTTCGAAACAATCGCTTCCGGCAGGGATACAATAACAACTGGTAAATTGGTTCTGGTTTACAAGCAGGGCAGAAGAAAAAATGGATTGCCCTGATTGGGTACAGGTTATCTTGCAGCGGTAGTAGGCAGCAGCAGATTGCGAAGCCAAATAAGAATAGCTTGTCGCTCCCGCAATATTTGTATAGGTATTTCCATTTGAAGAGGATTGCCATTGAAAAGTTATTCCCAGGTCTACATAGGTAACGCTAAGCGAAAGAGTAAAGGCCCCTGCGCTGCAAACCGGGTTGGATGATGATACCGTTGCGGATGCCGCCGGAGCTCCGGAACAGTTTACGGCGGTATTGATTGTTAGCCGGAAATCTTTCGTTTCTCCATAGGAAACTCCCCCGCAACTTGATGGAACTGCAACTGAATAACTGTCTCTTACGCGTACCCTGTGGGTTCCTGCATTGGCAGTAACCGGAATGGAAATACTTCCGGTCTGGCTTGTGCCGGGGCCACCGCTGTACACCAGTTCATTCACATCTTCAAAGGAAGCATTGTCATTAAAGTCAATCCAGATGGCTCCATAATCACTCGGGTCAGCGAGTGTAAGAGTAAAAGAATTGGTTTGTCCCTGCGTGGTTGTACCGGTGGTTCCCACATCAACATAGCCGGGTGATGAAATACAGCCTGCATTATTATAATTAATGCCAGCGAAGGTAAATCCGGTGATCTGGTCGCCGGAGCATCCGCCATAGGTGCTAACAGGGGTGCAATAATTTACGGTTTTACTTCCTGCGGGATTCAGGATGCTCACTGGTTGTGAACCGGGTGCAAGTGCTCCCCCCGAGGCTGAAATACTGATGCCGCCGATATTCACCTTTGCATCAAGAACATTGCTCACTACGGCAGTGATCTTTAAATCATAAGTAATCCAGAGGTAATTGGTGCCCGTTATCAGGATCGTATTCAAGGATGATATCACAGCGCTTCCGGCGGAAAAGCTTACGCCGCTTCCGATCTGCGCAGTGGGTGCAGCAGAGGTTCCGGTATAAATTTTTACGCCACCTGAAGCAATATCATTGTCAGTAGTATTTCTGGAAACTACAGTAATGGAGTTAAGGGTAAGGGAGCCTGTACTGCCGTTTACCGGTATGTCTATCCTGAGTATTGGATTTGCAGCAGAGCCGGGCGATGCAGTACCGGTCTGCTGAGCTGAAGATATGGTGCCACAGGTTTTTGGTAATGCTGCAGGTGTCCATTCAAAAGTAAGTCCAGAGGGGGGCTTTACCGTGGCACTGTAAGTACAGTTAGCACTGCTGCTGGTTCCTGATGTGGTAGCCGACCAGTTAACGAGCGTAGTTCTGTTACTGAAATCTAAATTGGTTTGTCCGCGTATGCCAACCTGTAAAGTTTTAGAAGTGTTCCCCGGGCAATTCCCATAAACCACCTGTATCTTGTTTGATCCTTCAAGAAGCCTGATCTGAAAATTAAATTCATTCCCTCCTCCCCCGCTGAAAAAACCCCAGTTACCCCATTCGGCAGTCAGGACACGGCTGCCCGGCGCGCCGGAAGTCTGATAAGAGATCTGTGCACCGGCAGCAATCCCATACAGATCATTATTAAAACCTGCAATGATGTTGTTATTCAGCCCGGAGCTAAGGGCATTGTTTGTAGTTACGGGTACATAGCCCATCGAGATGAAGCCATTGGCATTCAATCCGAAGGTGGAATACTCATTACCATTAAAGGTGAAAGTAAAACCGATGGGAAACGTACCAAAGTTTTCATCGTCAGCAGTGGTGGCAACCACAATGGTTCCCGCTCCGCCTGCCACAGAGCTAAAGCTGCTGCCGGAAGAAGCAAAAACATAATAAGCAACCTGTGAAAACCCATTCTGAATCCCGCAGAGAAATAAGACGGATAAAAAGAAGAAAGTGTAATTTTTTTTCATGAAGAATGGTGAGGTGAAGAAATGTTTTATGAATTGCTGGTTTAAACCACTATGTACCCTGAAAAGTTCAGGAAATCAAAGCAGGACTTTTCAATCTTAGAGCCCAAAACTAAATGAATGCAGCTTCACAGAAAACAACAATTTAAGGCAAAGTCTTACTGTTTAAAAACAGCAAAACCCCTCGTTGAGGAGGGGCTTTGCTGAGTCAATGAAATGGGAGTGTAATTACTTCTGATAAATTATTCTCCCGGTGTAAACACTGTTACCCGCCGTTACCCTTACAAAATAATTGCCTGCAGGCACTGAGCCATCAAATTTCACTTCTTCTATCATTTTGCCATTCACCACCGCAGTGCGGTTGAGGTAAATGCTTTGTCCGAGTGTGTTCAGGATCTCGATATCAGCCTGCACATTCACATCCTCTGAAAATTGAAGCTCTGCTATAAACTGACCGTTACTTGGATTTGGATAAAGGCTCAGCTTGCTGGTTAGCAGCTCTTCTGCTTCTGCCATCCTGCAGGATGAGGTAACATTGGTAACAGGAGATGTTTTGGAACAGCCATTCTCATTGGTAACCGTAACAGTATAGCTGCCTGTTCCCGTTGCAAAATAGTTGCGCAGGGTTGCGGCGCTTATGGGTATTCCG
>JBDSEA010000117.1:0-6543 GCA_039920305.1 Chitinophagales bacterium | reverse complement strand
GAAAAACTTTCTGTGCTTTTGCGGGAACAAATTACAGTTACTGCTTCCGGAAGAACGGATGCGGGAGTCCATGCAAGACAGAATTTCGCACACTTTGATTTTTCAAATGAGCTTCCAAAGTATTTCCTGCGAAGGATCAACTTCATGCTTCCGGATGATGTTTCAGTGAGAAATATATTTTCGGTTAGTGATGATTTCAATGCACGCTTTGATGCATTGGAACGAACGTATGAATACCTGATCAGCTATGAAAAAAATGCATTGCTAACAGATCTCGTTTGCTTATATCCTTACGAAATATTATCAGCCGTAAAGCTTAATGAAGCAGCGCAATTCATCATGCAGCAAACCGATTTCGCCGCTTTCAGCAAAAAGCGAACACAGGTAAAGACAACCCTTTGTAAAATAAATGATGCTCACTGGAAATGGGATGATGAATTTAAATTGCTTCGATTCACCATCAGTGCCGACCGGTTTTTGCGTGGTATGGTTCGGGGCATTGTGGCAACCTCCATGCGCTTTGCACGGGGAAAGCTGTCACCGGAGCAATTGAATCTGATTTTTGAAAGCAGGCAACCACACAAAACAGATTTCTCGGCACCGGCACAGGGATTGACTTTGATTGAGGTGAAATATGAAAAGCTTATGAAACAGATCTCATTCTGCTAAAATTTTTTACCGGTTATTTCAAGGAATCATTTACTTATTACATTCAGCAAGAAATGATCTGATAAGTGCAAAATAAATCTGGAAATTGCGTGCCGGAGAAAATGATGAGCTTTGAATAAAATTTTCAAGTAATGAAAAGTGCGGGGAAGTATGTGTATGGAAGATGTAATCAAACCTTCAGTAAAAAAGAATTCGAGAATCTTCTCATGGCTTTTATCATAAAAGTTACAGAACAAATTCCCGGATTGTCAGATGATACCCGAACTTAGGAATGTAAGAAATTGGTTAAATGCAAAAGAAAATACGGGGGATTACGAGCCGGAGATTACTGAACTATTTATAAGATCGAAGACCTGATTAAAATGATTGAAATCCGAAGAGCGGGCCATTGAAAAGATATTTATGAGTGAGAACATATTTATCTCCGGGTTAAAAACCCTGCTCACTAAAATCATTGACTTCTCCCTGCTCCGGCGGGTGATGGGACTTGTAAAGCCGTATAAAAAACGGTTCTACCTGGCGGTAGCCATTGCCGTAGTGATGGCAGCGCTGGCTCCGCTCAATCCTTTTCTTATTCAAATAACTGTAGATAAATACATCATCGGCAATAACTGGAATAAGCTGGTGCAGATGTCAGAATTAATTTTAGGATTAATACTGGTACAAGCTGCTCTCACCTATAACTTTACCTACAACACCACCTTTCTTGGTCAATCCATTGTACGTGACCTTCGCACGCGGGTTTATGCTCATGTTTTAAGCCTGAACCTGCGCCATTTTGACCGCACGCCCATTGGCACTTCCGTAACCCGAACCATTTCTGATGTAGAAGCGATTAACGACATATTCGCCGAAGGTGTCATTACCATACTCAGCGACCTTATGATTTTGATTGCAGTTCTTGGCTGGATGTTTTATTCCTCGTGGCAGCTCACCCTTGTAACACTTTCTGTTCTTCCCTTACTTCTGATTGCGGCTTATTTCTTCAAAGAAGGAATTCGCAAATCATTTATTGATGTGCGTAACCAGGTGGCGAAGCTGAACGCATTTCTACAGGAGCATATATCGGGTATGAGCGTGGTTCAGATATTCAATGCTGAAGAGCGGGAGATGAAAAAATTCAGGACGATCAACAGGGATCACCGGACAGCAAACGTAAAAGGGATATGGTACTATTCCATCTTTTTTCCGGTAGTAGAAATTATTTCCGCAATGGCTCTGGGGTTGCTTGTGTGGTATGGCGCTCATCAGGTGCTTCAGGATAAAATCTCGGTAGGCATGATCATCTCCTTCATCATGTACATCAACCTTATGTTCCGCCCCATCAGAATGCTCGCTGATAAATTCAATACCCTGCAGATGGGAATGGTTGCAAGTGACAGGGTGTTTAAGCTTCTTGACAATCATGATAAAATGTCAAATACCGGAGTGAAAGCCGCGGTGGATATAAGGGGCGACATTGAATTCGAAAATGTTTCCTTTGCCTATGATGAACAAAATTATATTCTTAAAAATATTTCCTTTGCAGTCGCGCAGGGAGAAACACTTGCAATAGCAGGCGCTACAGGTGCGGGAAAATCATCCATCATCAACATCCTGAGCCGCTTTTATGAAATTCAGCACGGTATCATTTATCTTGATGGAATCAATATTCGCGAATATGAGCTTTCATCCCTGAGAAGTCAGATCGGACTGGTATTACAGGATGTGTTTCTTTTTTCAGGAAGCATCATGGATAATATCACATTGCGAAATCCCGGAATTTCAAAAGAGCAGGTGAAGCATGCAGCACAGCTTTGTGGAGTAGCAGGCTGGATAGAAAGACTACCCGGCGGCTATGACTATCCCGTAATGGAGCGCGGGGCTACCCTTTCGGTTGGTCAGCGTCAGTTGATCTCGTTTGTGCGTGCCCTGGTTTTCAATCCAAAAATTCTTATTCTCGATGAGGCGACTTCATCTATTGACACCGAATCAGAAATGCTGATTCAAAATGCGATTGAAAAACTGATCGAGGGAAGAACGTCCATCATCATAGCTCACCGGCTTTCCACCATCCAGCATGCAGATAAAATTCTTGTTCTTGATAAGGGTGAGGTAAAAGAAGCAGGAACACATGAAGAGCTGCTGATAGCAAATGGCTTTTACAGGAAGTTATATGAACTGCAGTTTAAGAGGAAGGAAACAGTTTTACTTTAATCCGGTGTCAATTCAGTGTATTCGGATCAGGCCCCCTTTTCAGCATGGGAAGCGTACTTCCTGATAATGGCCTTGCACGCCTTTTCAATAAGCTGAAACACCGGCTCAAACGCCGCTTCATCATGATACCAGGGATCAGGAACGGAACGATGCCCTCCGGGATAAATCTCATCAAGAAGCAATTTCAATTTTAGTTCATTTTTACCGGTAATCTTCATGCTCCTGATCTCATTCATAACATCAGCCGCCAGTGCATAGATCACATCAAAATCCTCAAAATCTTTTTTGCTGATGCGGCGTGCTCTCTGTGTGCGGATATCAATCGTAAACCGGTCACAGGTGCAAACGGCCCGGCTATCGGGTTGCTCACCCACATGATAATATTCCGTCCCTGCACTGTCAATTTTCCAGTCGAGATGATTTGCTAAAACAAGTTTTTTCATGATACCTTCCGCCATGGGTGAGCGACAAATATTTCCAAGACAGACAAAAAGTATTTTCATGGCGCAAAAATATCCCTTGATAGGCTTATTTCATTTCCGCCTTTTAATTACTCCAGATGATGAACGATGATACTATTATGGCGCTTTCAACTCCACCGGGTACGGGAGCGCTTGCAGTGATACGAATGACGGGACCGGATGCTTTTTTAATTACTGATAAAGCTTTTCGGGGGAAAAGATTATCGGAAGCGGAAACCCACACCCTGCATTATGGCTATATGGAAGATGGAGGAACAACGATTGATGAAGTGGTGGTTGGAATTTTTAAGGCACCACACTCCTATACTAAGGAAGACGTGATCGAAATTTCCTGCCATGGCTCCATGTTCATTGTACAGAGAATTATTCAGGTTCTCCTTGATCATGGTGCACGCCACGCAAAAGCGGGAGAGTTTACATTGCGTGCCTTTATGAATGGAAGAATGGACCTTGCACAGGCAGAAGCAGTCGCTGACCTGATCAGCTCCGATTCAGAAAGTGCACACAGGGCTGCGCTGAATCAAATGCGCGGTGGCTTTTCTTCTGAATTAAAAAAACTGCGCGATGAGCTGCTTCACTTTGCGGCGCTTATAGAGCTGGAACTTGATTTTGCCGAGGAAGATGTTGATTTTGCAAACAGAAAAGAGCTTGCTGATCTCATCATAAGGATCAAATCACATGTACTGAATCTTAAAGATTCCTTTGCCTTAGGAAATGTAATCAGGCACGGGGTAGCTACCGTGATTGCCGGAAGACCCAATGCGGGTAAATCAACCTTACTCAACGCATTGCTGAATGAAGAGCGTGCCCTCGTCTCTGAGATTCCTGGAACCACACGTGACGCCATTGAGGAAATGATCAACATCAACGGCATAATTTTCAGGCTGATTGACACTGCGGGAATCCGTGAAGCAACGGATGTGATTGAAAGAATGGGTGTAGAAAAAACCATGGAAAAGATCCGGCAGTCAGCAATGGTGATCTATGTTTTTGATGTGAATGAAATTTCATACGATGACCTGCTTGTGGATCTGTCACAGCTCCCTTCCAATGACATTCCGGTGATCGCAGTGGGAAACAAGATTGATGAAATCAGCGAAGAACAGCTTTTGAAAAAAATGGAGGGATTTAAAAATCTGCTTTTCATTTCAGCCCGCGAGAACATTCATTTAGACTTGCTGAGGAACAAAATTGTTTCTATGATAACGAAAGACAAAGACTTATCTGATCAAACGATTGTTACCAATGCAAGGCATTATGATTCCCTGAACCGGACACATAAGGCACTTACTGACGTGGAGCATTCACTCGAATCCGGCATATCAAAAGAGTTTTTTGCCTCCGACATCCGGCGTGCACTCAATACCCTCGGTGAAATCACAGGAGATATTGCAACAGAAGATATCCTGGGAGTTATATTCAGTAAATTTTGTATCGGAAAGTAACCATTGCAAAACACTCAAACAGCAAATAACCCAGGCGTAAAGCCCTGATAATAGGTCATTTTTCATGCCTTCTACTACCTGATTAGTTTCTATTGATACTGGTTATTTTGTCAATGTTTGTACCTTTATTGTACCTCGAAAGGGTTGCAAAAAGCTTTTTGAAGTCTCACATTTTCAGTGCCTTCTTTTCTTTGACTATCCCTCGCGGTATCTCATACCGTCGTCTGCCAAAGGGATAGGTTTCTTGTTTCACAAGCCCAGTTTCGATCGCAATGTTGTAGAGCGAGCGCAGGCCTGTGATGGAATTCGAGAAGCTTCAATGGAAAAAGTTGGTGAAGTGCCTGGTGTCGTGAAAGATTTTGAGTTAAGGTTCACTTACGAAAATTTCATGGTACTGAATTCTTACCGCCCTTTTTCCCGAGCTCCAATTCCCGGCTTACCGATATACCAAAAGAAAGGGCCGTCTTACTCATGAGACGGCCCTTCTTTGATAATCCTTACAGTGCTTAATAGCTGTGCTGAACTTCCAGTCTCTTGCTGTATTCTTTTCCATCAATAATAAGATGAAAAAGATACATGCCCTCCGGCACATTACCAAGGTCAACCTGTTGCTTCACATTTCCGCTATAGGATTTCTGTAATGCGGAGTAAATGATCTGACCAAGCACATTCTCAATCGCTATGCTGTAGGTGCCTGCTCCATCAGCGTCAAACCCGTAAGTAAACTGCTGTGATGCCGGGTTTGGATAAATTTGAACACCTGTGATCTCCACCGATGAGATACTTTGCTCTGCCTTCAAAGACAAGGTAGTAAAGTATTGCAGTGGAGTGAATTTGCCTCCCACTGATCGGGTAGCTCCGATGCACTTGCTTTGCACCTTCCACTCATATTGAGTTGAGGGTTGCAGATTCTTTACCGTTAAAAATGTTTTGCTGAGGGTTTTCTTCGTCCAGACGGTTGTGCCGGTCTGACGATAGTTAACCACATACTTATCTGCATCAATTACGGCACTCCAGTTCAGGGTTGCCTTGGTCGCAGTAATTCCGCTGGTATAGGGGTTCTGCGGCTTGGTGCAGCTCCTAAAAGTCTCGTAGGTATAAACCGGTCCGAATGCAGAAGTATCACCATTCGCACAAATAGTTGCAATCTCGATTTCATACACGTCCGGAAAGTGATTGGTAAAGATCAGGCAGGTGTCAGGCGCTATTACGGTACTTATTATCCAGTCTGTTTGAGGAATAGTACGCCAGGCAACAATATATCCCTGCGCACCGGGAATGGAATTAAAGCAGATCTGAGCTTCAGCTGCAGAAATGCTATCCATTGTGAATACTGATGGTGCTTCACAATCAGTTGTGCAGTCATTAACCGTAATTGTTTGCGTACAACTAGCAGAATTGTTACAAACATCCGTTGCTCTCCAGGTACGGCTTATAATGTAATTTCCATCTAAGCATGATGTTGTCACATCTGAATAGGTAATAATTAGAATACCACTGCAATTGTCAGTTGCTGTAGCTGTTCCTGTTGCAGCAGGAAGTGTACTTGCTCCACTACTAACTGTAACGTTAGCGGGACAAATAATAACCGGTGCTGTCTTATCACCACCAGTATTTGAGTAGGTGCGTCCGGCTAACGTATTACCACATGCATCTGAAACACTGAATGTATAGGTTACTGTCCAGCTGCAATCCGTGCCTGCTACGCTTGTATTAGTTAACGTAGTTGTTACAGTTCCTCCGCAATTATC
>JBDSEA010000116.1:0-6802 GCA_039920305.1 Chitinophagales bacterium | reverse complement strand
TGACTGCTCGCCATATTTCCGGGCAATGATCCGGGCAACTTCACCTACTTCTTCAGTTAGTATTGCCATGTTCGTGAGTTCATTGAAATAACGCACACCAGTGGTAGTGATCCATTTATCAACTTTTTGCTGGGCTTGAGTGATGGTCATAGGAGAAAAATTAAAAATGATCCCGATTGATCCGTGAGGAATATCAAACCTTGCTGAAGATTCAAGCTTAGAATCTGTTTGGAATTCAATCCGAAATTAGTTTACCCTTCGACAAGCTCAGGGTGAACTTAGCGCATGTCAGGTTGTGCCTGTCGAAATATTAAATTTTCAAGTTTCTATTAACTTCCCAAAAGCTTCTGAGGAAAAAAATTTTTTTTATGCGGGGAGTCAGTGTATTGCGGGTTCTTTCAATTATAAAACGTTGATGGAAAAAAGGCATTTTAAAAAGGGGTATAGATGATCCTATATGCAATTTCTAAAAAGGATTAAGCAAAGAAATCCCGCATCTTTTCGAAGATGTTCTTTTCATTTTTTCCTGGTTGAGGCTTAAAATTATTGGAGTTGCGCAGCTTTTCAAGCAATGCATGCTCCTCCTTTGAAACTTCTTTTGGCACCCAGACATTCACATGAATAAGCTCATCACCGGTTCCATATGCATTTACATTTGGAACACCTTTTCCTTTTAGCCGGAAAATTTCACCTGCCTGCGTACCCGGCTTGATTTTGATTCTTGCTTTCCCATCAATGGTAGGAACATCTACGGATGTGCCGAGGGTGGCATCAATAAAGGAGATGTATAGCTCATAAACGATATTGTTGCCGTCACGCGTGAGTTCACCATGGAGCTCCTCCTCAATCATGATGATCAGGTCACCGGCCACACCACCACGTTCTCCTGCATTTCCTTTTCCACTCATTGAAAGCTGCATGCCATCGGCAACACCTGCAGGAAGATTTACTTCGATGGTTTCTTCGCCATAAACCCTCCCATCACCATGACAGGTATTGCATTTGGAGGTGATCATCTGCCCCTCACCCTGGCAGTTTGGGCATGTAGTGGTTGTTGCCATCTGACCAAGCATGGTGTTCGTTACCCGCCTGATAACTCCGCTGCCCTTGCAGGTTGAGCAGGTTTGAAATGACTGCTTATCCTTTGCCCCCGAGCCATCACAAGTTTTGCAGGACACATATTTTTTAACTTTTATCGTTTTCTGTGCTCCCTTTGAAACTTCTGAAAGATTTAAAGGAATGGTAACACGAAGGTTGCTTCCCCGCACTCCTCTTCCGCGCGAGCTTCTGCCACCACCTCCGCCGAAAAATGCCTCAAAGGGGCTTCCTCCACCCCGCTCAGAAAAAATATCCCCGAAGTTTGTGAATATATCTTCCATCCGCATTCCACCGCCGCCGCCAAATCCTCCATTGCCGCTTACTCCCGCATGACCAAACTGATCATATCGCTTCCGCTTGTCAGCGTCACTCAGCACTTCGTACGCTTCAGCAGCTTCTTTAAATTTTTCTTCTGATACTTTATCACCGGGATTCCGATCAGGGTGGTATTGCATCGCTATTTTCCGGTAGGCTTTTTTGATTTCCTCAGGAGCAGCTGTTTTGTTTACACCCAGTAATTCGTAATAATCTTTTTTGGTTGCCATATTATATTTCCTGTTCGTAGTGGGCTATGCGCTATTAGGAAGAAAAATTTCCCCTGTTGCAGAAATCAAACACTTTATCATTATTTACCAACCACCACTTTTGCGTGGCGTATAATTTTATCGTTGAGATAGTACCCACTCTCAATTTCGTCCACTATTTTACCAGACATGTCTTCATCCTGAACAGCAATCTCAGTGATTGCTTCATGCAATTCGGAATTAAATGTCCCGTCAACTGATTTCATTGCTTTTAATCCCTTTGATTCCAGGATGGTGAGCAGCTTCTGATAAATCAATTTCACACCTTCTGTCATGGGATCATCTGTCGCCTCCATTTGTTTCAATGCTCTCTGAAAATCGTCGAGTACCGGCAGAAGCGAAATGATAACTTCGCTTCCGGCTGTTTTGATCAGTTCCAGGCGCTCTTTTAAATTCCTTTTTCTGAAATTATCAAATTCCGCAAAAAGACGCAGGTTCTTGTCATTAACCTCTGATAATTGCTGTTTCAGGTCTTCATTTTCTTCCCTGAGCTTTTCCTCCCCTTCCAAAGCATTCCTGCGGGAATTCTTTTTAGAAAAACCAAGCTTGCTCATCAGGTCATTACCATCCTTTTCATTCATACCTTCATCTTTAACATCAGAGGCATCATTATCAATCTTATTAAGCTCTTGCTGTGAAAAATCCTCGACTGAATTCACATCATTCTGCTCTTCCGGCACCTGGTGTTTTTTGTCTTCCATTTCCTTTTAATTTTTAACTATTGATTGCTTCAAATGATTTGCCATTGAATACTTTCAGTCAATGTGTCATTTTAAAATAAAATTCGCAGACAAAGTTAGAATAAAAGAAAAAGTTGAGCGGGTAAAAATCTACTTGATGGCAAGGAAGTCTAAAACATTTTGCAAGTAGATCACAGTTTTCTTATTTTCGAAGTTCTTAACGATGGATGAAAAGTTATACTAAATATTTACTTCTGGCCATCTTTTTTCTGCCGAAAATTTCCGGTGGTTACCACATCATTGGGGGAGAGATGTATTATACCTGCACCGGGAGCAATAATTATAAAGTAACTCTGAAAATTTATCGTGACTGCAGCAATTTTCAAGCTGCCTCTTTTGACGATCCTGCCTTCATAACTGTTTATGATGCCACCGGCCTGCCGGTACAAAATCTATCAGTTCCATTTCCGGGATCTACTACCGTACAACCCGATCTTTCAAACCCATGCCTTGAAGTGCCTCCGGGAATTTGCGTAGAGCAGGGTGTGTATGAGTTTACCGTAAACCTCCCACCTTCCAATGGGGGATATGATATTGTTTACCAGCGCTGCTGCCGTAACTCCACCATCGTAAATATCATTGCGCCTGATAACACGGGGGCTACTTATACGGCACACATACCTGATGGCTCGCTTGCTGTCTGTAACAGCAGCCCACGTTTTTCCAATTATCCGCCAATAGTAATTTGCTCCGGAACACCCTTGATTTTTGATCACAGCGCTACGGATCCTGATGGTGACCAGCTTAAATATTCAATGTGTACTCCAAGCCAGGGTGCCACACAAATAATTCCGCAGCCAAATCCGCCACCGCCTCCGCCCTATATCCCTATCATCTGGGCTCCGCCTTATTCACTTAATAATCAGGTGGGAGGAATTCCGCCTATGAGTGTTGATTCACTCACCGGGCTGCTTACGGCAAATCCGGTAAGCCTCGGACAGTATGTTGTGGGGATTTGTGTGACAGAATATCGAAATGGAGTTTTTCTTTCAAAAAACGTCCGGGATTTTCAATTCAATGTTACCACCTGTAATCCTACCATCATCGCTGACTTTAATTCATTCAACGCCATCACTATCGGAGATACGCTGCTGCTTTGTGGTGAAACCACCATCACTTTTGATAATCTCAGTTATGGCAGCAGCAGCTTTTACTGGGATTTCGGTGTACCCGGAATTTCTACTGATGTTTCATCTCTTCAAAATCCAACCTACACCTATCCGGATACGGGAATTTATAAAGTTATGCTTGTTGCTGCTCCCGGATTACAATGCGGGGATACTACCTATAAGTATGTTAAGTTACGCATGGGTGTGATCACTGATTTTGGTTTTCTGAATCAATGTGCAGGTGTTCCAATTCAATTTACTGATCAGTCCGTGGCATTAGATGGAATTCTAACGCTATGGCAATGGACTTTTGGTGATGGCGGATCTTCCGTTCAGCAAAGTCCATCGCATAGCTATGCCAGCAGCGGAAATTATAATGTTACGCTGACTGCCGTAACCAGTGATGGATGCTCGGAATCTACTATCAAGCAGGTAACAGTTTACGAAATTCCCCAGGTGAATGCAGCTCCCGATACCTTTATTTGCGATATCGATTCTGTACAGCTCCATGCATCTGACGGTATGATCTATTCATGGCAGCCTGACTACAATATCAGCAGTCTTAATTCTCAAAATCCAATAGTGGGGCCGGATGTAACCACCGTTTATTCAGTAACAGTTATCAGCAGCAATGGATGCAAGAATATTGACTCTGTCACTATCCAGGTAACAGATACTGTTATCGCTACGGTTTCTGGTGATACCATTGTTTGTGAAGGTCAGCTTGTTCAACTGCATGCAGAAGGGGCTGTATATTATCTGTGGAGCCCTGATGATTATCTGAATAATGCAGCCATCAGTGATCCTGTTTCGAAGCCCTTATCGAATGTTACCTATTTCATTGATTCCTATATAGGATCATGTCTTGATGAGGATACGATCAGCATTACCGTGCTTGCCCTGCCATCTGCTGACGCAGGGCCCGATGTAACAATCAATCAGGGAGAAATTACCCAGTTAAATGCAAGCGGTGGCATCACGTATTTATGGAAACCTCCCTACGCATTGAGTGATCAGGGGATTTTTAATCCTATGGCTTCACCCCTTTCCTCCACTACGTATAGTGTTACCGTTACCGGTGACAACGTATGCAGCGCTATTGACAGCGTAACAGTGATTGTTACTCACATTCATGAAATCCTTGCTCCGAATGCGTTTACACCCAACGGTGATGGAAAAAATGATTTTTTTCAATTTTTTACAAGAGGGATTGCAAAAATCACTTCTATTCAAATTTTTGACCGCTGGGGTGAAATAATTTACCGCGCTGAAAATAATGAAGCCCCACCCTGGGGGGGAAAATATATGGATAAAGATTGCGAAATAGAAACGTATGTCTATGTTATTAAAGGAATTACATATGATGGCAATATGATTCAAAAAGCAGGACCACTTACTTTAATCCGGTGATTAGTAAGAGAAATATTTTTTCTGCTGAGAGTGAGACTTTAACGATTTGTTTACATTAGCGGCTCGATATTATTTCCGCGCTGTTCATTGCTCTATCGGGAATTTTGTAATGCCAAAACACACACCAGTACAATGAAAACTTATCGTGTAATCGGCCTGATGTCAGGCAGCTCCATGGATGGAATTGACATAGCCTACTGCCGCCTCGAAGAGAATAACGGAAAATGGAAGTACGAAATTGAAAAATCAGAATGTATCCCATACCCGCCCAAATGGAAGATGCGCCTTCAAAGCTTAGTGCTTCAGAATGCAGTTACCTATCTGAAAACAGATACCATTTACGGTCATTATCTGGGTGAAGTAACACGGAAATTCATTCAGGATCATTTGCTGGATGGAAAAATTGATTTTATCGCTTCTCATGGTCAAACAGTTTTTCATCAGCCCGAAAATCAAATGACCAGTCAGATTGGTGACGGAGGTGCACTTAGTACCGAAACAGGGTATCCGGTGATCTGTAACTTCAGAACACTTGATATTTCACTGGGAGGGCAAGGTACCCCTATGGCTCCAATATGTGACACGCTGCTGTTTGCTGATTTCAAATTTTGCCTGAACCTTGGTGGCATTGCAAACATTTCATGCAAGCTGGACAATAAAATGATCGGATTCGATATCTGTGGAGCCAACATGGTGCTGAATGCTTTAGCGGGTGAAATTGACCTTGAGTATGATAAAGACGGAAGCATTGCCCGCTCAGGATCAGTAAATGAGGAATTGCTTAATGAGCTTAATTCACAATGGTACTATGAAAAGCCCTATCCTAAATCTATTGGAGGTGGTTGGGTAACTAAAATTTTTCAGCCGACTTTCAGAAAATACAGGATACAGATCGAGGATAAATTATGTACGGCGGTTGAGCACATTTCGATGCAGATAGCCAGGGATCTTAAAAACATCTACGCTAATGAATATCTCGCCCGGGAGGAACATCATTCCATGCTTGTTTCGGGTGGCGGAGCTTTCAATAAATTTTTGCTAGAGCGCATCAACTCACTATCCCCGGTTCCTGTTGTAGTGCCTGATCCTGCAACCATAAAGTTTAAAGAATCTCTGCTTACGGCGCTTATGGGAGTATTGCGCTACCGCGGCGAGGTAAACATGCTTTCTTCGGTTACAGGAGCCTCTGCTGACACCTGTGGCGGTGAAGTTTATACTTCCCTCGTGCACCCGCTTCCGCAGATATGATCTGCAATACTTCGGATCAATTAAAACTGAAGGTTGTACTGTATTCAGGCAAACTTTTTTGAAACCATGAAAAGATGCATCTTAATCCTTGCAGTTCATTTTTCGCTTTTCATTTTTCATTTTTCTTTTTCCCAGAACCTTTCTGCATACCTCAATATCCGCAATGAATTTTATGCGTTTGAAGATTCATTTACACACCAGCTGGATTACCTGCCGCCTCTCAGCTATAAAATAGGAGGTAATGCTATTGCTTTCATTGATAATAAAAATACTCTTCGCATCTACCAGTATGGGTCAATCAACACACCAGTTAACGGGACGGTAACTGATTATCAGGTAACCAATGAACTGGTGCTTGTGCGTACCGCTTCGCTTTATGCTTTTGATAAAGGGCGGCTGAATTTGCTGACGCGGTTTATAGGGCCCTATGTGCTGTGTGACAGCATGGTAGGCTTTATTGATTTTGCATCGCGAAATTTGCTTGCATATTACAATGACGGCATTCATTTGCTTAAGGAGGGGGTTACCGATCCGGCTGCTGAATTTATCTCCTCTGCCGGAAATCTATTTACTTACAAAACCTTCGATAATCTCTTCTGCATTTACTACCATG
>JBDSEA010000115.1:0-5879 GCA_039920305.1 Chitinophagales bacterium | reverse complement strand
CATTAGTGAAAGATTTGAAATGCTACAATAAATATGCATTCTCAGTACTTGATTTACTTACCAGCAGCAGGGAAAACGGAAATTATAAAACCCTTGCAGCATGGAGCGAAGAAGTTACCTCTGATCAGATTGTAAAAAAAATTTATCCTCTTGAAGGAGATTATCAATATGTAATTCTTTTAAGCACGGAGCAGGGCGTTGATGGAACGGCAATTGAAATCCGAAACAGCCGGGGTGAAAAGCTTGAATATGTCTATTCAGTAAATGATCTGGATAGGAATCAGATCACTTATTTCTATACCCCACCAATTAATGATAAGTATCGCCTCAATTTCCGGGTGGTAAACGGGCATAAAAAAGTAACCTGTATGTACATGGCAATTCTAAAGGGTGATGAGGAATTTGAATATAATATTTACCCCGCCTTAAATTTTTAGATAACCAAGGAGGGATGATTAATTAAAAAAGCTAAGGAAGTTGACAAAATTTAGCTCCATACAAATGCATTTGATCCGCATTTTACCCTGAGGCTACATCTTCGTTAGCTGAAATCTTCCCCGCCGTTTGTTTTGGATTTGAGGTTGGAAACCACCCTCTTACCTTTCTGAAAACCTTCATCAACCACATCTTTTACTTTGTTTATGGTGCCTTTAACGTCATCAACAAATTGTTCTTTATCATCTGTTGCAAGATAATAGCCAATGCCGATCCCGGTGAGGATTCCAAGGACAAACGAATTTTTGATTCTCATAAGAATGTTTTTTAGGGTTAGAAACTGATTTGACCTTCACATGTTTTATGCCAGCAAAGTTCTTCATTTTTTACCTGTTAAAAGCAATCACCTTACCGCCGGCAATAAAAAAAATGTTGTCAGAGTCTGTTGATGATATCATGGCGTTCCCTGTAAAATTTCCAAATGCGGGAAGAACAGCGCAATTTTTCCTAAACCAGAAACACGGAAATGTTGCAGATTGCCTTCCTTTCCCGCTTAACCTGATTGCAGGATGCAAATGTCCTGAAATTTGAAATAAACTTCTATTCTTATCACAACTTTTATGTATTAGAAGAAAGGGCGGCTCCTCAAGATCAATAGGATGTAAAGTTATTCCTGCCTGTATTATCAGTCTATCATCCAGTATGTCATGGTTACCCCTGATGAGGTGGATGGCAAGGGTAGAATGTTTTTTTCTCCATGTGAGAAAATGATTCCACTCAGTGTTATGAGTGCTGTGGTATAAATCTCCCAGAAGATAAAGCTTTTTTACTGATCGCTCCTCAATGATTTTGGTTAACCGGCCAAGATCCTGATGGTGTATTGAAGATGGAAGTGGAATTCCTGCTTTTCGAAAATGACCGCTTTTACCCAGATGAAGATCAGAAACAAGCAATGCATTTTTTCTTTTCCATAAAATGGCACGCTCGGGAAGTAACAGCAATTCCTCACCATCAATTTCTATTGAGTGATATTGCGATTCAGCATTAGCGGTCATAAAATTTTCGCTTTTCCGGTATTAAGAACGGTTACATAATTACTGGTTCTGAGCGTTTCTTTCTCTTTCGTATTTTTTTCATCTCCAAAGCTAAGCTGCATTTTTCTCACCTGCTCTTCAAGTTTTTCACTGGAAAGCTTTTCCCTGAACCGATCAACAATGATAGGGAACGAAAGCGGGGTAGGGCGCTCCGGATATTGTATCAGAATTTTCTGTGATTGTATTCGCAGTAGTGCTGCTCTGAGGCGGTGTTCTTCCAGCTGGAAATCCATGACCTCCTGGTAACATTGCTTCAGCAATAAATTCTTTGGGTCATACTCGCTGAAAACTTTAAAGATTAATTCCGTTGATGCCTGCAGGTGTCTTTCCTTTTGCTGATTACCCGGGAATCCGGCAAAGATCAATCCTGCAATCCGTGCGATCTCCCTGAATTTTTTCTTTGCCATTTCAGTTGCATTCACGCTTGCATAAATTTCCGCGTATAAATTTTCAGTCGAGAATAAGCCATCATCAATAGCTTCCTCAAGAGGAATCTCATGGTCGCTGAGCAATTCAAAGCCATAATCATTCATTGCCATTGAAAACGTAAATGGCCTGATCATGGCAATGCGGTGAGCAAGCAAAGCAGCCATTCCTTCATGCACCAGTCTTCCTTCAAAAGGGAAAAAGAAGCAGTGATACCCCTCATTCGTTTCGGTTTTTTCTATCAGAAATTCATCGAGAGCAGGGATGGCAGACCGCTGCTGCTGGAGATCGAAAAGGGGCTTGAGTACTTTAACCTCTGTTTCTTTTTCCTTATGATGCTTAACCTCATCAATTTTCTTCCTGATCATTGCCGAAAGCTGTGTGGACAATGGCATCCTGCCGCCCTGCCATGATGGGATAACACCGCGGCTTCCCTTCGCTTTGCGCACATAGGCAATGTTGTTTCTGATGTTCACAAGCTCCAGTGATTTGCCGGCAAACCAAAACGCATCGCCGGGCTTAAGCCTGGTTATGAACCATTCTTCGATACTGCCAAGGATTTTTCCGCTGAGATATTTAACACTCATGCTCAGGTCACTTACAATAGTGCCAATGGTAAGCCTGTGTCGCAGCGCAATCCTCTTATCATGCACTTTGAATATTCCGTCTAACTCATCTACCTTACTGTATTCTTCATACTGATCCAGAGAGCTGCCGCCGGTAGTAATGAATTGAAGGCACCATTCCCACTCCTCGGCACTAAGATCGTGAAACGCAAATGAGCTTCTCACTTCGTGGAAAATTTCTTCTTTCCTGAATCCGTCTCCGGTCGCAAGTGTAACCAGGTATTGAACCAGAACATCCATTGAGTTGAGGTATGGAATGCGGTCTTCAAGAACCATTTTCTCCACTGCTTCTTTCAGCGCGGCACCTTCAATGAGCTCCAGTGAATGGGTAGGTACAAAATAAATAGTGCTCAGCGCTTCGGGCTGATGACCGCTTCTTCCCGCCCGCTGTAGAAACCGCGCCACACCTTTCGGGCTACCGACCTGTATAACAGTTTCAACCGGAGTAAAGTCAACGCCGAGATCGAGGGATGATGTACAAACAACAAGCTTCAGCTTTCCTCCATGCAGGGCATTCTCAACCCATGTCCGCACTTCTTTGGAAAGTGACCCATGATGAAGTGCCATAATCCCGGCAAGATGCGGGGCGGCTTCTAAAATTTTCTGATACCATATTTCCGCCTGCCCCCGTGTGTTGGTAAAAAGCAGTGTTGAGCGATACTGCTCAATGATCGGAAGGATCTTCGGTATCAGTTTGGTTCCGAGATGGCCAGCCCACGGAAAGCGCTCGATCTCGTCAGGAATTACCGATTGAATGCTGATATTTTTTTTCACATTTGCAACAACAATCGTTTTCCTGCCTCTGAAATCGTTGCCCAGCAAAACGTCCATTGATTGCTTCAAGTTACCGATAGTAGCTGAAATACCCCAGATTTTAAGTACGGCAGAATTTGCCTGAACTCCTGCCTGTCCGGATATTTTAGGGATGGACTGAAGTTTTGCGGAGCAAATGTTTTTTATTCTTGACAACGCAAGCTCAACCAATACTCCTCTCTTTGAACCAAACAACTCGTGCCACTCATCGACAATGATAGCCTTGAGGTTCCCAAAAATCTGTTCAGAGTTTCCATAAGAAAGTAGCAGGTGCAGGCTTTCCGGGGTAATGATGAGTGCTTCAGGAAGTTTCTCCAGCTGCTTCTTCTTTTTTGCGGAAGAAACATCCCCGGTTCTTAATTCCACCCTCCAGTGTACACCCATCTCTTTTGCAGATGATTGCAACGCAGCATGAATGTCTTTCGCAAGTGCTCGCAATGGTGTGATCCAGAGCACCTGTAACCCCCTTGGTTTTTCACCCTTTTTTGATACCCATGCGTCTGCTTCAATTGATTCAATCAATGCTGGAATCCACAGAGCAAAAGTTTTTCCGCTACCGGTCGGTGCATTCAGCAAGCCGCTGTAGCCTTCATGGTAGCGATCCCATACTTCGTGCTGAAAGGGAAATGCCTTCCATCCTCTTGAATTGAACCACAAATTGACTTGCTCACGCGGTTTCATCAAATGCAAACTTATCTGGTATAAAGCAAGTGGGTTACCAATTTTTATAATAAATAGGAATAATAAGAGCTGAATTCGAACTTTTAAATGATGATGATCTGGACAGAGCAAATGACAAATAAATCATCCCATTCATGATTCACTGAGGGATGAATATTTTATTCAATTCAATTTGCAATAGAATTTGAATTAAGGTTCATGAACCTGCTCATTCCCATTCGATAGTAGCAGGCGGCTTTGAACTGATGTCATACACCACGCGGTTGATTCCTTTCACATTATTAATAATTTCATTGGAAACCTGCGCAAGAAACGGATAGGGAAGATGACACCAGTCCGCAGTCATTCCATCAGTGGATTCAACTGCCCTTAGTGCAACTACATTTTCATAAGTGCGCTCATCACCCATTACCCCTACAGCAAGCGAATCAAGCAGAATGGCGCCCGCCTGCCAGACCTGATCATAGAGATTATTTCTCTTCAGAGCATTAATAAAAATATCATCAGCTTCCTGCAACAGCCGCACTTTCTCTTCTGTGATCTCACCAAGAATCCTGATGGAAAGACCGGGTCCGGGGAAAGGATGCCGGTTCAGAATTTCATTTGGAATATTTAATTCTTTTCCAACCCTTCGCACTTCATCTTTAAAAAGTAAACGAAGCGGCTCAATGATCTTCAGATGCATTTTTTCCGGTAGCCCGCCAACATTGTGATGGCTTTTAATGGTTTGCGATGGGCCATGAACGGAAATGGATTCAATCACATCAGGGTAAATAGTTCCCTGCGCAAGCCATTTAATATTGTCAAGCCTTCTTGCCTCTTCTTCAAAAATCCGGATAAAGATTTCACCGATGATTTTTCTTTTTTTCTCGGGATCAGAAATGCCACTCAGTGCAGTTAAGAATTTTGAGCTTGCATCCACACCATCAATATTTAAACCCATCTGGACATAAGTGTCAAGCACCTTGTGAAACTCATTTTTCCTTAGTACGCCGTTGTTTACGAAGAAGCAGAATAGATTTTTCCCGATGGCGCGATTCAGTAATGCTGCAGTAACAGTGGAGTCAACGCCGCCGCTGAGAGCGAGCATTACATGATCATTACCAACCTTTTCACGAATGGCTTTCACAGTGTCTTCAATAAATGAAGCAGGAGTCCAGCTTTGTTTGCACCCACATACTTTCAAGCAAAAGTTATAAAGCATTTTATTTCCTTCTGTGGAATGGATCACTTCGGGATGAAACTGAAAGCAATAAACAGCTCCCTTCCGGTTTTCTTCAAAAGAGCCCTCGCTAAATTCAGCACCATGTTGATCTCTCCCGGATAAAAAAGAATTGGTCGTACTTCGGAAGGCCGCAATCTCAATGTTTGAAGAATTGGCAATAAGCTCGAATTGTTCCGGGATCATTGCTATGGTATCACCATGACTCATCCATACCTGCGATTTATCACTGATGTTATTCAGTAATACATCATCATTGATGAGCTTGTGCAATATTGCCCTGCCGTATTCGCGTTTACCTGACCGGATCACTTCGCCTCCGAATTTTTTTGCAATCAACTGCGCTCCATAACAGATTCCAAGAATGGGAATTTTCCCTATCAATTTTTCCATGTCAATGTCCGGATGATCAGCATCATGAACGGAGTAGGGGCTTCCCGATAAAATAATCCCCTTTACATCCTCATCAAGATGGGGTACTGATTGAAATGGAAAAACTTCACAAAAAATATTCAATTCGCGGATTCTCCTTGCAATCAGCTGTGTGTATTGGGATCCGAAATCAATTACAAGGATTTTTTC
>JBDSEA010000114.1:0-7807 GCA_039920305.1 Chitinophagales bacterium | reverse complement strand
TTAGTGTTCCTACTCTTCCGAATGCGTTGTATTGTACTACTACACCGTCACTGGAGTTGCAATTATTCTGAGTTGGTAAAGTGGTATAGCCGAGTGTGCCGTTGCCGAGGTTACAAACCCAGATATTCAGGTAGTGAGTACAAGGCCATGCGTCATCACCACCTTTATTCGTGTACTTCATGCTATCTCCAAGATTAAAAGTTACCACATCCGTTTCCGTTCTGGTGATACCCGAAGTAGCATCTCCGCTGGGATCATACTTTGCAAGACAAAATTCAACATCCATACTTCCGGCCACAGGCTTCCAGACTTCGGGAGTTTTGGCTGTGTCGGCATTGCGCCTTTGAAAATCTTCATTGAGTACTTCAATTTGTGAATTGATCTGGTTGTCTGAAATATTCTGAGCTGATGTATGATAAACAACATGTACTACCACGGGTATGGTAATGGTGTTTCTTGAATCAGATGGATGATTCTTAACCCATTCATCTGCAGCATTCTGCGCATCGAGCCAGCGCTGAACCGCACCAGGTTTTTGTTGCTCCTGTAATTGCAAATATTCCATGGTGCCGCAACTTCTTACTGCCTGAGCAAATAAAATATCACTGTACAATATAAAAATGCTTAATAGTGAGGTAAAAAGAAGAATAGATTTCTTCATCGCTTATTATTTATTTGTGTTAAAATTACATCGCTTATGTGAAATCAGGTTGTTACTTAATTTGTTATACGATGTAAAATGGTTATTGCTCAAACGTGATTGTATGCTGGTGGCTGATAATACTTCTGAAGAACGCGCATTAGATTAATTTGTTTTTCTCTATAAGAATGAGAATTCAGGTTATAGCAGCATTTGTGTCACTTTTATTATTCCACGAAGACAAGTAGATTTCCGGTTCATCTAAATCCAATTCCACTTCATCGAATATTCAGCATCAATCCGTGTGCTTTCTTTATTCTTGCAGAAATGGCATTCATTTTCTTATTTTCCGGCTATCGGCTTATATCGAAAATCATTTTATCTTCTTTCAATCTGAAAAATCTGATCTGGCGTTCGCTAATTCCGTTGAGTATTATTTTTATCGCTCAGATTTCTTTTTGCTTTGCACAGTCCAAGCCTCCGATCACCGCAACCCAAATTTCCATACCCCCCAAAATTGATGGCAATCTTGATGATGAATGCTGGCAAACCGGTATTCCATTCTCTGATTTTATTGAATCGTCACCTCGTGTTGGAATTCCCGCCACTGAAAAAACAGAGGCGATAGTGCTATTTGACAATAATGCCATATACATCGGCGCAAGGTGCCACATGACGCGTGACAGCATCTGGATGCAGCTCACTGCACGTGATAATTTGCTGGGCTCAACAGATGCTTTCTATGTGGGCTTCGATACCTACCATGACGGACAAAATGCTTTCGGCTTTGGGGTTTCGCCGCAAAATGTTCAGAGTGATTTTAAGCTGTTTCAGAATACAAACAGTGATGACACCTGGGATGCTGTCTGGGAAAGCAAGGTGACAATCGCTGATGATGGCTGGTACATTGAAATGAAAATTCCTTATTCAGCACTTCGTTTTCCCAATGTGGTTGCACAGGACTGGCGCATGGATTTTTACCGTGTGGTGCGCAGCAACCGCCAGGAATATCATTCATGCAATTATGATCCCAAGGTTAACGGCACCGTTTCCCAGTGGCAGCCATTAACAGGTTTGAGGGATATTATTCCACCCCTTAGGCTTTCACTTTCGCCTTATGGTACGCTCTACTACAACCTGTACCACGATCAATCCCTTGATCTTACACAGGATCATTTACAATTCAAAGGCGGTATGGATCTGAAATGGGGGATCAGTCAAAGTTTTACCCTTGACGCAACACTGATCCCCGACTTTGGACAGGTACAATCAGATAATATCGTTTACAACCTTTCAGCATTTGAGGTACAGTATGATGAGAAGCGACCTTTCTTCACGGAAGGCATTGAGCTGTTCAATAAGGGAGAATTATTTTATTCCCGGCGTGTCGGATTTGTTTCTGATTACTATGATTTACACAGTGATTCGAATCATACTTTTATTTCCGCTCCATTGAATACCAAGCTGCTTAATGCTACCAAGTTTTCAGGGCGTACAAAGAACGGGCTTGGCATCGGTGTGTTCAATGCTGTTACGGGAAATACCTTTGGGAATGCAATAACGGCTGAGGGTGATACTGCAGAAGTTCTTGTAGATCCCCTTACCAATTTCAACGTGGTTGTTCTGGATCAGTCGCTAAAGAATAATTCATTCGTCACTTTCACAAATACGAATGTGATACGCGATGCAAAGGGAAGAGATGCTAATGTTGCAAATGTGCTTGCTTATGTCGCCAACAAAAAAAACTCTTATGCAGTTTTCAGTTATGTAGGGGTAAGCACGCTCTCAAATGAATCTGGAGATGACAGCCGGGAATATACAGACGGTCTCCTGACGAAGCTCGGCTTGAAAAAAATTTCAGGCAATTTCACTTTCGAAATTTCTCATCTCAGCATTAGCCCTGAATACAACATCAATGATCTGGGCTTTCTGGAAATCCGCAATTTAAATGTGGCAAGAGTAAATCTGAACTATGACATTTATGAGCCATTCGGAAAATTTAATGAACTGCATTCACAGAATACAATTTCCTATGATTACCGCAACAGTAATGGTGCCTATGCAGGTCCAAGTTACTCAGGAAATACCTTTCTTCTTACCCGTAAATATTTAGGAATGTATTCCTATTATTACCTGCAGCCCCTGTTTTACCACGATTATTTTGAGCCCCGTGTTGAAGGCCGTTATTACAAATCCCCGGCAGTATATGAAATCGGCTTCGGACTCAGCACTGATTACCGGAAACATTTTGCCTTTGATGCAGAAGGAGGTCCCGCATGGTGGAATGAGCCGGGCAGGATCAAATACCGCTGGAAGGTTGCCCCTCGCCTGCGAATTGGAAACCATCTCTTTATTCAGCCTTCTACGGAAACTCACCTGTTTTATAATGATGTTGGTTTTGTATCGCTTGACTCTGCTTCAAATATTATTTTTGGAAGAAGAGATGTTACGGAAGTTGACAACATTATCGGAGGAAGTTATTATTTCAATTCCACGCTTTCACTGGGACTTAATCTTCGCTATTACACCAATAAAGGAGTTTATGATCAATACTATCTGCTGAACAATGATGGCACAAAAACCCCCACAGAATTCAGCGGAAGCGGCGATTACAACTTTAATGCATGGAATGTTGATTTGAATTTTACCTGGTGGTTTTTACCCGGAAGTGAAATAAATGTGGTTTGGAAAAATGCCATTTCAAATTTTGACGGCATTACCAGCCTGAATTTTACTAATAATTTTCAACACACTTTTGATGCGCCATCGAACAATAACTTCTCGATACGCATCCGTTATTACCTTGATTACCAGATGGTGAAAAAGCTGGCAAACCGGTGAATCGAAAAACCCTGAATCGAAAAACCTGAACCTGTCGCTTGCTACGGGATTCCAGGCTAACAATTAAAGTTTATAAACGCAGCCTGAGCCCAGCTGCTCCGGTAAGCGATGTTGTAGCCGGGAAGGAAGGCGCTCCGGAATAAATTTGCTTCGACGCAATAAACTCGCCCTCTAAATAAAAGTACAATCCTCCGGCAATATTGATATTTACCCCGAAAGGTATTCCTGCTTCTACCAGCATGGATGGTTTTGCGTCAAAAATATTTTGATCATAAGAGAGATCAGTGTATTTGTGTTTCGGGAAAGTAATCGCCATAGCAGAATCAGCTACTACAATAACCTGAATGCTTCCAAATGTTTCTGCAACCTGAGGATGAACCGAGACTGCAACGGAGATCCCGGCACCGGCATAAGCGCTGATCCATTTTCCGGGATTGATTCTGAAAAGGTGCGCACCTTCTATTCCAATCATGGGTGACCACTCATCATAATAAGCATATTGATATTGAAATGAATCTAATGCAAGCGTATCCGTACGCACGTAATAAGAATTATGGTAGCGCAATGGCTGGTAAAATAAACCGAGTTGAAGCTCTCGGTGAATCCGGTACTCGTTTGTTTTGTGATTGAGCAATTTGAATGAAGCATTCAATCCATAGCGTGCATTGCTAAGCAATCGCCGCGTATTCACCGGGCCCCCCGGTGATTCGTAAAAGAGATCAGGGGTTTGCACCGTTAAGGTAAATGAACCCTTGTGGTAAGCTGAAAGATCAATCACCGTGAACAGGGAAGGATCACTTGCATACTTCGAAACTTCATCAAATGAAAACGAGGAGAAATAGTCCTGAGATACAAGTTTAAATTCAATGCTGATTGCTTCCAGTTTAAGTGATGAAGTAATCTGGGGAGCCTGGGCAAATAATTTGGTAACCGATAGAAAAATAAGAAGGGTTAAAATGGTTTTCATTGAAAATGCTTTTTGCATCAACGCCTCTATTCAGCGTACCTCATTCATAAGTAAGCAATGTTTTTCTGTATTGCAATACCTGGTCAATCACAAACAAAGCCGTAACCATAAATGCGACTATCGCAGCTTCAAACAATACACCCCCCCCTAATTTATGCAGTTGGATCTCAGATAGCAGGTTTGAAAAATTCCATTTCCCTTCCGACCACTGTAATTGAGTAAACATAAAGATCAGCAGAACAGACAGTGGTGCAAGCAAAAGGGCTGCAATCCCGTTGATAATGCGCTTATCAATTTGTGTTTGTAAGGCTTTTGTTGCAGGTTCGAGTGCAATCTTATCCATCACATTTTGGGTAAACCGCATAGATGGCTCATCAGGTTCTGCCACCTTCAGGTTTTGGTTGATGTATATAAATTCTGCATACAAGGCTTTTATTGTTGGATCGGATTGCAGTGATCTTTCGATGGCATATTTTTCATCCGTGGTGCAGGTGCCATCAATAAAATCCCAAAGCCGTTCTTCAATTGTTTTCATATCATTTATTTTTTAGCATTTTGTTCTCAGATGAATCGAAAAATTTAATTCCTATGACTCCGTGCTCTTACGGGAATGTTTAATGTTTAATGAATTAAATCTCGTACTTCCTCTTTCAGTATCACCTCTAATTTAGCTCTCAGCCTGTGCCTTGCCCGGTGCAATTTCACCTTCACTGTGTTTGCTTCAAAGCCCGTAATCTTCGAAATCTCTTCAATTGATTGCTCACCCTGATAAAACAAAGTTAAGACCATTGCGTCATCTTTGAGCATCATCTTCATAGCAAGCTGAAGGTATTCTGTCCGCGATTTTTTCTCTGCATGGTTTGCCTTAAAATCTGATTCCTTGTTTTCAAGCTGCAAAAAGTTTTCCTCATCATCCATCGAAATTTTATCAGGTTGCTTCTTTCTTAAAAAGGTCATGCACGTGTAATATACAATGGTATAAAGCCAGGTGGAAAATTTACTCTGCTTCTGAAATGTTGCGAGGGAGCGATAGACCTTGATAAAGCAATCCTGCGCAATTTCCTCTGCATCTTCCCGCTGCTTCACAAAATTCAGCGCAACTGTAAAAACGTATCTCTGATACCTTTTCACCAGCAGGGCAAAGCACTGCTGATCTCCTGCGATCACACTTTCTATTAATGCTAAGTCCGTGGCCTGGTCGGGCATGCTGCGCTCTGTGTCGCTTTTTATTCCGGAAAGGTTACAGATGATGAAAGGTAAAGAAAAAGTTTGCGGGTGAGTGTAACCTCTTTCTTTTTCCGGTTGTCAGATGGGTTGAATATGATTAAATCTTGATTTCTAAACCTAAAAAACTTTTAAATGGAAAACACACTGGTACCTATTGCCCTCTTTCTCGGCACGTTCACCATGATCTTCGGATTGCGTTACCTGAGTAATAAAGAAAGGATGGCGATGATCGAAAGAGGCATGAATCCTGGGATCAGGCGGGCATCAAACACCTCCACTTCCTTGCGATGGGGATTGATTGTGCTTGGCGTAGGCATTGGATTGCTCCTTGCATTTTACCTTGATAAAAATGTACTTGTTCATACAAGCCCGGATGATGGCGGTGAATTCGCAGCACTTTATTTTGGGCTGATCGGAATTTTCGGGGGTACCGGACTGGTGATCAGTCACATCATCGAGCGCCGTTATGAAGAAAAAGCGCGGCAAACCAAAATAAGCTGAGCGAAAACCTTACCTCAATTATTAATTTTCATTGCTGCAACCATAGCCGCAGTGAATTTTTTATGACCATCGAAGACTTTTTTTATAGCCTCCCTCCTAAAGAGCAGTTTATTTGCTTTCGCCTGAGGGAAATTATTTTGAGTTCAGCCCCGGACTTCGACGAGAAATTTTCTTACGGTGTGCCTTACTATTTCCGGCGCAGACGTGTCACCTGCATCTGGCCCAATGGAGTTTGGGGTGGCCCGCCCCGCGGTGTTTTCATTGGGTTTTGCCAGGGTAATAAATTATCGAATGCGCAGGGCATTATTGAAATGGGAAAACGAAAGCGGTTCGGACTTATCAGGTTTTATGATTGGAGAGAGATTAAAGAAGAACCGCTTTTGGAAATTTTGCATGAGGCGATTATGGTGGATGAGAGGCTTGCGATTTTGAAGCAGTGAATAAATGCTGCACTCCGCAACGGGAAGCAGCAGATAAGCGTAAAGCTGGTAAAGCAATGAAAAATTAATACCGGTACCCACGCTACCGGCGATGATACCGGTCACTAAAAGGTAGAAATATTTTCTCCTTTTAAACCTGGATTATAAGATTCAGGTTCATCCTTTTACCCTACGAACTTAAATATCAAACCTGAACTCTTATTACCTTTGATAAAACACATTAAATGGGATTGGTATAGGCAGAAATAGAATTAATAAATGCCGCAGATCATTAATGAAAACATTAAAACGCAGCTTGGTCTGCGTGTTCGCGACAAACGCACTGCAGAGATTGCGGACGGCACCATACGGGAATTAGAAATTGTGGGTCCAATTGAGCTTCATTTTGCTAACAGGATCAGCTTGTGCAGTGCTATGGTTTTGCCTGGTAATCAGGGAGTCCTGCTTGGGGCAATTCCAATGGAAGAAATGGATGTACTCATTGATCCTGCAACCCATCAGCTTATCGTAAATCCTGAGCATCCCTACAAGCCGCAAATGATTTTGAAATAATTACAAAATCGAAGGGAAATTGATATGCCATCCCTCCCGGCGAAGGTACCGGTTTGTAATAAGTCACATCAAATTGATAAACCCTTAATCACCTGCTGAATACCCCTGAGCGGAATTTTTACCCAGGCAGGTCTTGCATTAAGTTCGTAGCCGAGCTCATATACTGCTTTCTCTAAGAGGTGGAATTGCAGCAGATATTTAAGCTCCTCCTCCCCTGCTTTTAAAACAGCGTTTCCCTTTATTGTTTCCCGGTACGAATTCAGGAAAGAATGGGTCACACCCTTGTACCAATAGCTTACAGCATTTTCAATTTTTTCCTGAGGAATATCTTTTGCCTGAGAGTTGAAATAAAGCTTTGCACTCACAGCATAGTGAAACGACCTCAGCATGCCTGCCACATCTTTCAGGGGAGAGTGTTTGATTTTTCGCTCCGTGATGCTGCTCTCAGGTTCTCCTTCAAAGTCAAGAATGGTATAATCGCTTCCATTGAAAAGCACCTGCCCTAAATGATAATCACCGTGAATGCGGATGCGCAAGGATTGAAGAGATGCTGACCTGATCCTTGAAAAAAATTCCATGATCTCTGCCGCATGGCTCATATAAAATTTTGAAAGCTCTTTTCCTTTTTCATCAAGTGAG
>JBDSEA010000113.1:0-16550 GCA_039920305.1 Chitinophagales bacterium | reverse complement strand
AAATCTGTTTTGCATTTGTTCCATCAGGATTAGCTTCCCAGTATTGACCCTTATAGAGATATCCCAATTTACCATTGGGTGCAATCATCACATTGCTCTCACTCCCTGCAGTTTTAGTTATCTGTTTTGGTTCCCCTCCATTTAGTGGAACCGAATAGATATTACGCTCGCTTTTGTTTGCTTCCAGATCATAATAAGTAACCCCATAAATTAAATTATGATCTTCAGTGACCATTTCGGGACTTACTCTGCCCAGCTTCCAGAGGGATTCCGGAGTCATCAGGTTTTGAGCGTAAGAAGTCAGGAAAGAAAGTGTGAGAAATGCATTAGTAAATATTTTCTTCTTCATTCAGTTAAGATTTCGGGTGAAGATAACAGGTCAGAAATATTCGGGTGACGCTTCAGCCATTACCTTCGTTAATATTTTAAAATGCAATTCAAAGGAATTTACACAGATGCTATTAATCCGGCAGAAGCGGATGCAGTCATTACACTTTTGCAGGATCAGATGATTATTGAAATTCCTTTTCGGGGCGATTCGCATGAATGGTTTTATGGAATGATCAGGAAGAAAAAACAAAGGGGAGCGGCGGTAACTCTTCTTTATAAAGATACTCTTAAGGGCAGGCTGGTAATAAGCAATCCGCAGCTTCTGCAGGAGGTAAATCGTGCTGCCCCCTACGCATCCTTCACTCAATCTGTTCCATGGTATCAGTCAGGGAATGGAATATACAGCATGGTAGTTGTTAAGATTGGAACCATCGTAACCGGAATCCTGCTTTTCATTGTTGCTGTTCCGCTGCTGATCAATTTTATTGTGAACAGGATCAGCATTCAATCAGAGAGAAATCTGGGAAACAGGATGGAAGCGATAATTCTTGATCCCCTTGATGAGGATACCATGCAAACACGGCTCGTGAAAAATTTCTTTTCGCATTTGAGCCCTCCCGGCAATAATCCCATTTATTTTACCGTGATCAACAGTGGATTAAAAAATGCTTTTACATTACCAGGGGGTCATATCGTGATTGAAAACGGGATTTTTTCATCCATGCAGCATTCATCAGAGCTTGTCGCGTTAATGGGTCATGAATGCGGCCATGCAATCAATCGGGATCCGCTGAAGATGCTTTGCCGTGAGAGCGCAACAACCATTCTTCTTCTTACCCTCACCGGGAACCTGAATGGGGTGATCAACAAAATACTCAGCAATGCATCCTATCTGCGGAATCTCACTTATTCGCGCGAATATGAAAGTGCCGCTGATAGGTTTGCCTATGAATGGATGAAAAAAAACAAGATAAATCCGCACGGAATTACCGATCTGCTGTTACATCTTAAGGAAGAAGATCAGAGAGGAATCCGTAGTGAATTGATTTCCAGCCATCCCTCCATAAATAACAGAATGAAGAAGGTGAATGAATGGGTGAGGAGCGACAGATCAATCACTTACAGGACAAATCCGGGGCTGCAAAGAATATGGCGAACGATAAAAATGTCTTCCACACCCGAACACACACATTAATACGGTGAGTCTCAGACTTGCCGGCATTCAAATCCGGCTTTATACTCCCTTGTAAATATTCCAGATTTCGTTTGCAAGAAGTAATGCCCAGAATGGAATCTGGAAGGCAGATGAAATTCTTACCCGCATCATGTTCCGGAATTTATCAGTTTTTTGCAGCCAGTCTTTCAGAAGCATTACGAAAGATAAAATACCCATCATTGCTGCTAAATAAGAAAGAGGGTTGAATAGCAGGGCATCATAAAATTTTCCATGCAGCAGGCATATCAATCCGCGACCGGTACCACATGCCGGGCAAGGAAGGCCGCTAAACAGATGGAACAGGCACCATGTGGAATGTTCCTCACCGAAAACCGGTACTTGCTTAAGGTAAAGCAGAACATACCCGCCGATGATGATAAGCAACAGAAAAGGATTTCTATTTTGAAGCAGAAAAGTTTTCATGCATATGAAAGTTGTCTCATCAGATTATCCAGGTTGATTTCTCTTGTGTGCTGCATGATCAGAAACCAGTCAATAATAGTCCAGATACCGAAGCCGCCACAGGTAAGTAGCTTAGCCACTCCGAGGCCGGTTTCACCAAGCATGAAGCGGTCAACACCAAAATGACCGGCGAACAATGATATGATGATCATGGTGCCCGGGTCACGGTACTGAACTGCCTGGATGTTCATGAACTTGGTATCATCCGCTTTTTCAAGCTGCGAGCGAATCATCGGGAGGTTTTCTGCCGGAAAAAATTTGGAATTAGCCAGGAGAAACATGTCAATTTTATTGCTTTCCATTTTGAAGGGGCTGGGGTGGATTTAATTTTTCGAAAGATAGAAATATTTGGTAATGAAATACGTCAGCATCCATTATATAGACGGGGTTTTTTCAATTCTTTTATATCTGGATTGATCATTATTCTGAATTAACCCTACTGGGTTTTTAATGAGATCAGCAAGCTCAATAAAATTACCTTGATGCCTGCATCACGCATTGCCTTTGCGCATCATTAAAATAAGCTTCACGAGCGCTTCACTGAATTCTTTGATGTTGATGGAAATCCTCGATATGGCTTATTACAAAAAAAGAATTGGGTTTTAGAAAGAAATATTTTGAGAGTTCAAGATACTTGAGATTAAGGTCTAAAATTTCAGCGGTACACTATTAAATTGCGGATTGCGTTCGTAGCTTTGATTCAAACTTAAACTGTATGAAAAACTTCTTCCTCTCCTTTCTTCTTTTCTGCAGTGCGCTTTGCATCACAAATTCTTCCGGTACAAAAGCAGAGGCACCTAAAGGGTGTCAGTTCACCTTCAGCTATCAGGTGAAAGACAAGGCAATAACCATGACAAGCGGAATCAGTGATCCGTACTACGACTGCATCGGCACATCACTTAATACAAAGGTTTATTTCGGCAATGGCGATAGCGCAAGCTGGATCACACCTTCATCCGGAATAATAACCAGCTATACCTATCCCGCCTATGGTGAATACACATTACAAGTTTGGATTAATGGTAATCATGATAAGGATTTTGCAATCGGGATTAATGATGGAACGCCCTGTGATTCGCTGATCACCTGCGTGCCTTCATTCAATACGCAGCTTTATTACTCTGAGGAAAAAGAACAATACTCGATAACTGCAGCGCGTACTGATGTGTGTAAGAATGTAGATGCTTACTGGAAAGTTGGAGGGATTATCATTGCCGCCGATACACTTCAATGGCAGTTTGGAAGTATCGCGGAAGGAAGTTTGATAAAGGTTTGCTCGCACTTGCTGAGAGGTTGTGCTGATACTTCTGTTTGTAAAGATATTTTGCTAAACCGTCAGGATGCAGTACTGATTGATCTTCCGCAAGATTCAACGGCTTCGGTTAATATTTCTCCCAACCCCGTTCGTGACTATTTGCAAGTAGTAGCAAATTTGCAAGATGTGGTGACAATGAAAATTTTTTCTTTGGAAGGAAAAGAAATTTTGAATTATGAATTGAAACCTGGGGCGTTGCCTGAAATTTTTTCATTGGATCTTACCCGTCTTCCATCCGGAATTTATTTTATGAGTATTAAAGGAGAAGGAGCGTATTCTGCGGTGAATAAATTTGTGAAGGAATGATAATATTTTCTAAGGTATCGATGGATTATTTCGATAATTTGCTTTAGCATAATAACAAGCCGTTGTTCCGGGGATAGCTTTGGTGCCTTTTTTCATCATGGCTTAAAAATATAAAAGGTAAAAATTTGCTTTCCCGCTTGAATTGAATTGCAAAGCCGGCGCGGGAAACTTGATTGCATTAAGAAGTGAAAAGCAGGTTTTTAAGACCGGCGATTTTGTTTTGATTCTTGTAAAATCAATATCTGGTGAGAGGTAGAATTCCCGGAATCTTACAATATCTTTTCTTTCATTGATCTCGCCATTTTCACTCCATACATTTTCATTTGCTCCAAGCAATCCCGCGGCACCATACCCTGCGGCAACACTGAGCCACTCAGGAAATTTTGAATCAGGCTTATTAATGAATGAGGAGGGATTTACTGAGAGCCAGTAGGTTTGTCCATTGTAATCTTTTATTGCTGAATGAAAAAAAGCAGCGCCAAATAATTCATCAGTCCGCGATGAAAGATCATCAGTGTAATCTACAGGATGAAAAGAAAACTTGAATCTGATCCGCTGTTCATTCCATAGTATGTATTGGGTAAAGCCGAGTAATGATCCGCATGCGTTTGCGATTACATCCCCCGGTGATGCGCCCCACTGTGAAGAGAATCCATCAAGTACTTCAATGGTATTTTGAAAAACAAACCCGGTTGCCGCACCTATCAAAGCAGCTTTATTTTTTCTAACCCCTGCCCATCGGAGCACCTCCGCTGACCACACTGTTTCCAGGTAGGCCGTATATGCATGCCCTGCTTTATCCATTTGCAGCCACTCAGTGTTATCATTGAAAAGATGAAAAGAGGAGTGCTGATAATCCGCATACCAGAGCTGATTGAGGCCGATCAAAGTGCCGGCATAAATTCCGCTCCCTCCAATGGATAGGACCAGCACGCGATCCCCCTGGAGGGTATCAGAAGGAGTAAGGAACCGGTTAAAAGAAGATTGTGCCTGAAGGGTTTTTTCAGAAGCACCTATAAGACTCAGAGCAAGTATAAAAACCCTGAATGCCAATCCCGTATGCTTATGAAGCTTAAGCTGATCAGCCCCTGACAGGGCTGGTAAGTAAATTCTGAACCTTGTTTTGAATCGCTTTGCAGAAGTTGAGAACACGGTGATTCTTATGAAGCGAAATTAGGAAGATTGATCAGCATGCCAGCCGGTCATTCAATTCATGTGTTTGAAACCTTAAGCTTTACTCCGGAGTTCAAATAGTATTCCGTGTGTAAAATAAATACCATCTCAGCGGCATATTAGCATGAGTGGGAAATCACATGAGAAATTATGCATAGAATTCGCAGGCTGAAAAATAAATTTAAGGTTGAATCAGATTAAAGAAAACTTCAAACCTTTTATCATCGTATTTAAAAGTCTAAATTTTAAAAATCAAAACATCATGAAAAAGTTTTTTACAATTCTATCATTATTGATAGTCGTTTATGGGAGCGCAAGCCGCGGAGCTCATTTGAGTGGTAATTTAACCATGAGTGCATCATTGACAGGTGATCAGGAAGCTCCGCCGGTGGTTACCGCTGCCATGGGTTATTCAAGCTTTGTTTTAAATGCCGCGATGGATACCCTATGTATTCATGCGACTTTTACCGGACTGAGTGGCGCTGTTACAGGAACCCACATTCATGAGGGTAGTGTTGGTGTCAGTGGCGGTGTTATATTGGATTTAACTGCCAGTGTAAATGGAAATGACCTGACTGCTACCATTACAGGCAGCAATCTTGCCTTGCTTTCAATCTCAAAAATGCTCAGTGGTGAATATTATCTCAATGTTCATACTGCTGTAAATCCCGATGGTGAGATACGGGGACAAATTTATCTCGAGACAGATTATGCTTTCACTGCTGACATGAATGGATCACAGGAAGTGCCCTCTGTAACAACCAGTGCATATGGTTTGGGAGTATTTTATCTGTACCAGGATAGCTCCACCATATCTTTCAGGATAATTGTGCAGGGGTTGAGTGATACCATTACCGGCGCACACCTGCACATTGGTGCACCGGGAGTTAGCGGCCCTGTAATAGTTGATCTTACTGCTATGATTACAGGTAATGTGATTGAAGGTGAAATAGATTCTTTGACATTTCTTGCCGATTTATTAGCCGGTAATATTTATGTCAATGTGCATACTGATTCAAATCCCGGAGGTGAAATCCGGGGTCAGCTGCTTTGGGATAAAAAGCTATCATTTGACTTTTATGCAAATGGCGCACAAGAAGTCCCTGCGGTATCTACCACTGCATTGGGTGTGGGTTCAGTAAAATTGAACGCGGCTATGGATAGCTTGTTTTATGTTGTGGTCAGCGATGGCTTGACCGATACTGCAACAGGCGCCCATTTTCACCTTGGAGCACTTGGTGTGGCGGGAGGAGTAGTAATTGATGTGACTCCGGATATCAGCGGTAACAGCATTACGGGTGTAGTTTCTGACACATTGATCACTCCATCCTTTATCAGGGATTTATTGTCGGGTAAAATTTATTTTAATATTCATACTGCTGCCAATCCGGGGGGAGAAATCAGGGGACAGGTTTACCGCTATGCACGTGAAGGATATACATTCACCATCAACGGCGCCCAGGAAAATCCTCCTACCAGTTCTGCTGCTACCGGCTCTGGCTTTGCAACCATTGATCGCAATCAGGAAAGTGCTCACATTGCAGCAATTGTAAACGGGTTGACAGGAACTGTTACCGGCGCTCACATTCATAATAATGTGATAGGTCAGAATGGGGCAGTAATATTTGATCTTACTCCGTGGCTGATGCAATCCGGAAATTCCGTGCAGCTTTCAGGATGGTGGACTGATCAGGATGCAACACCATTCAATGCCGGAGTTAACAAGAAATTTATCAATGACAGTGTTTACATTAATTACCATACTGCATCATTTCCGGATGGTGAGGTACGTGGTCAGATCATCCGTGGTGCGGATTGCTTTTCCACCATTGTGGGAATCAGTGAAATTGAAAGCCTGATTTCAGGCCACGGTATTTTTCCGAATCCTGCTGATGACCAGGTAAGTGTTCAGATCAATTCATCTTCTGCTCTTATCGGTAAGTTACAGGTAATGGATATGACCGGAAGAATTATGCTGGAGCAAGGAGTGAATGTAACTTCAGGAATCAGCAATCACAAACTAAACCTGACCAGTTTGAAAAATGGTTTGTACTTGATCAGGATTCAATCAGTCAAGGGAAACTTTACAATAGGGAAATTTATTAAGGATTAATATTTAAGTTGTTGCAATAAGCACATCATCTCTCTGGCTTAACTTTGCATGTCAATGGTTGCTCCGATCAAATCCGGGGCAACCATTGCAATTAAAATAACTTTGAGAAAATTTTGTCCCTTATCTCACTATGAAAAATTTTTTCTTTTGCGTTATCATGCTCTCAGCACTTACCTCCTGCACATTTGATCATGCTCCGGAGCCGGTACCCTTTGTGCCGCCAGTAAATGATACCGATGAAATCAGCTATTCAAAAGATATTGTTCCCATCCTTGAAACCTATTGCTACGGAATAAATGGACAAGCATGCCATGTAACGGTTTCCAACCAGGGAGCCAATGGTGATTTTACCACTTATGCAGGATTAAAGGAGAAGGTTGATAATGGCTCCATTGAAGCGCGTGTTATTGATCCCAATGGGGGAATGCCCCCCAGTTATTCCAATTCACCTACCGAATTGGCAGATTCTGATTTGTTCAAGTTTGAAACCTGGGTTAATGAAGGGGCAAAGAATAATTAATACGGTGGGCAGAAAATTTTTATGACTCCGGGAATCTGTTTGGAAATTAATGTAAACCTGAAAGTTTAATATTTCGAAATGCTTACCCCGAATCAAGCTAAGCTCACCCTGAGCTTGTCCAAGGGTAAACGAATTTCAGATTGAATACCAAACAGCATCTTAAGAACTGTTAACCAAGCAAAGTTTTTTTTGTAGCTTGTAAAAGCTCTGAGACTGCATTTTTGGTTGGTGCCTCGCCATAGATTCTCAGCAGGGGCTCCGTTCCGGAAGGGCGGATCATGACCCACTCATCATTACTGAAGTGATATTTAAACCCATCAATATTTTCCCTGCCGAGTACATGATATCTGCCGAATGAATGATACTCATTGTTTTTACAGCGCTCAATTATTTGCTGCTTCAATAACTCATCCAGATGCAGGTCGAGGCGGTCAAAGCTAAATGCGCCAACTACATCATATACTTCCTGAATGATCTGCTTCATGGTTTTACCGGTCCGTGCCATGAATTCAAGTAAGATCAAACCATCCCACACACCATCCCGCTCGGGGATGTGACCCTTTACAGCAATGCCACCACTTTCTTCTCCGCCCACAAGAACATCTTCAGTAACCATCTTTTCACTGATGTATTTGAAACCGATTTTTGTTACTTCCACCGGCAAGCCGTATTTCACGCACATCTTTTTTACTTTATCGGAAACAGAAAACGCAATAACAACTTTACCCCGCATCTTTTTGTATTGACTGAGGTAATGAATCAGTAACAAGATAATGTGATGAGCATCCACAAAATTTCCATCCTCATCATACATCCCGATCCGGTCAGCGTCACCATCCGTTGCCCAGCCGCATACATTCCCCGGTGTATTTTTTATCAGGGAGCAAAGCTCTGTCAGGTTTCTATCGAGCGGCTCAGGAGCCTGTCCATGAAACCCGGGGTTATCATCACAGTGAAGTAAAATTGGATTCTTTAATAATCCCGGCACTACACTTTGACCGGCACCGAACATGGCATCATATGCTACTACTATATTGCTATTGTTAATAGCCTCAAGATCAAAATTCTTTTTAATATGGTCCAGATAAAGCGTTTCCAGATTAACATATTCAAGCAATCCACCCGATTCATATGCATCCAGGGAAACCAACGACAAATCAAACGAAACAGGAATCATGTTTTCCACTTCTGCGATGATCCGTGGTGAGCTTGGGCCACCATGTTCACCTTTCAGCTTGAATCCATTGTATGAAGGCGGATTGTGACTGGCTGTTATAACAACCCCGATTCCTGCTCCAAAATATTTGGTGCCGAGTGAAACCATCGGAGTGGAGACAAATCCTTCAGCAAGAAAAGTTTTTATACCATTTGCACACATCACCTGGGCTGTTGCTTCTGCAAATAATTTTCCTCCGAACCTGCAGTCATGGCCGATCAGAACTTTGGGCTGAGTATAATTTTTCTTAACCCACAAGGCGGTTGCATGTGCTACGCGCTTCACATTTTCTACTGTGTAATCCTGTGCGATGATAGCACGCCAGCCATCGGTGCCAAATTTTATTGGGGTCATTGGGTTTATAAATAATGAATCAGGACTGATGAGCAGATTAACACGCAAATATAAATGCGGATGTATGGTGAATGGAAAGTTATTATACCTGATTTTTTGCAATCCGCTTTTCAATTCCGAAACTAATTTGTTTCTCCTTCGTATTAGGAATACTCTCTCCTAACAGTTTTAAAAACCATTGACGTTATGAAAAAACAATTTTTTTGTATTACCCTTTGCTGCGCATTCTCCATTTTAGCGCACGCACAAGATCCTGCATGGATATGGGCAAACAATAATGGGGGTGGTGCTAATGATTTTGCCTACGGAAGCGCTTTTGATAAGTCAGGCAATGTTTATTACTGCGGCAGCTTCTACAGTAATAATGCAAAATTCGGTGCGGCAACCTTTACCTCCAGCGGACTTGGCGATGGCTTTGTTTGCAAATACGATCCTGATGGAAATTTTCTCTGGGTGAAAATCATTGGAGGTCCTGAAACCGAGGCTTGCCAGAAAGTTGCAGTCAATGACCGCGGTGATGTTTTTGTAACCGGTTATTCAGAGGGAGACTTTAATGCCGATTCAGTTTCATTTATTAGTAATGGTGAGGCCGATTGTTTTGTCGCTAAGTACAACAGTTCCGGTATTCTTCAGTGGATCAGGCGGTTTGGAGGAGAAGGAGATGATTATAGCTATAGTCTGGCACTCGACACTAATGGGAGATGTGTTGTAACAGGTGTATTTGAGCATTCAATAACCATTGGGAATTTTGTGCTCACCTCACAAAATGATTCTCTTTACGATGCTTTTGTAGCAAAGTTTGATAAGAAGGGTAATGTGTTATGGGCATCGCAGGCAGGAGGTTCCGTTTTTAATTCATATGTATATCCCACTGATGTAACGGTTGATATGGCTGGAAATGTTTTTATGACCGGAACATATACCGGCCCGGCAAGCTTTGGTGATCATACATTGTATGCCCAGGAAGAAGTATTCATTGCCAAGCTTAGCAAGAGCGGTGTTTTTAAATGGGCAGTAGATGCAGGTTCACGATGCTACTATGCTTTCATTGCAACTGACGCTGCCTCAAACATTTATGTAGCAGGCTCTTACGGTGCCTATGGTTATCCATCGCAGATCGGGAACTTTACTCTTGCAACCAATGGGCCATACATGGATGTTTTTCTTGCAAAATTCAACAGCACCGGCATTGTTCAAACCATTCAAACCGGTGGATCAAATAAAAATGATTACGCAGGTGGATTAGCAGTCGATCCTTCAGGGAATGCATGGATTTCAGGATATGTTCAGGGCAATACGGCCACATTCGGTTCAAAATCATTTGCAAGTAAGGGTAAGGCTGATGTGTTTGTTACAAGCTATGATGCTGCAGGAAATGTGAAGTGGCTGATACAGGCAGCAGGCAATAATGAGGATCATGCATTTGATCTCGCTTATGATGGAAATAATTACCTGGCTATTGCAGGAACTTTTAAAAATAAAATTACGCTTGGTTCCATCACCCTTAATTCATCCTCCATCAGTTCAGATGCTTTTGTTGCTAAAATCGGTATTAATGGCTCCATGAAATTTAATGCTGAATCTGTTAAGGCAGGCATGGTTATTTACCCCAATCCTGTAATGGATTTTCTTAAGATAGAATCCGGCATTTCCGGCCCACAGTACCTTCGCATTTTAACATTGGATGGCAGAATGATGATGGAAAAGAACATGGTAATGACTGATGCAAACGAAGGAACTCTGGATATTTCCTTACTTCCTCCCGGTTGTTACCTGCTTATTGTGAATTCAGATGGAAATCAATCAGTCCGGAAGTTTATGAAACAATGATTTAGGAAAACACTGAATTGAATAAATTTCCGCATTATGAATTTCCGGTAGCGCCGTTCAGGTAATGAGGAGAAACGAATTATTTTCTTCCATTTGAACCCAGTCTAATAAATATTCTTATCAGGATCGAAGAGCCAAATTCATTTTTTGATTTATTAGATTGGTGCAGGTTGCTGCAACTATATTTCGTGACTTCTAATTCAACGGGAAGTCAAAGGACTTCATCGCACCTGATTTCTCCTATGAAAATTGAAAAGCGCTGTGGATAACTTTCGCTTTATACACTCGCAGGTGAAACATAATCAAGCTACTTTTTCGCTCTCATAAATTTATTTCTTAACCAAAAATCCCTAACTGTGGCAACAAAGAAAAAAGCAGCCAAAAAAGCAGCGCCTAAAAAGAAGGCTGCTGCCAAACCAAAGGCAAAAACCAAACGTACACCGAACGCCGCTTTCATGAAAGCGATGACACCGAGTGAATCACTCGCAATGGTTGTTGGTAATAAGCCAATTCCCCGTACGGAGGTGACCAAGAAAGTATGGGCCTACATCAAGAAGAATAATTTACAGGATCCAAAAGAAAGACGGAACATCAATGCAGATATGAATCTGCAGAAGGTTTTCGGCGGGAAGAAAACTGTGAACATGTTCGAGATGACGAAGCTCATCAACAAGCACCTTTCTTAAACATTGCCCTGAAAATAAAAAAGCGGAAGCAGCGATGCTTTCGCTTTTTTATTTTCCATTTTGGCTTATCACTTTAGATGCGCATCTAAAAACTTCTCCATTGCCCGGTAAAAATCAAACCTGTTCTCTTCATTGTGAAAGCCATGCCCTTCATTTTCCTTAACGATATATTCTACTTCGACACCTTTTTTACGAAGTGCTTCCACAATTTGATTTGACTCAGCAATGTTTACACGCGGATCATTCGCGCCTTGTGCCACAAGCAGCGGAACCCTGATCTTGTCAACGTGAAAAACAGGGGATGCATCATGCAATAATTCCTTTTCTGTTTCCGGGTTGCCCACCATTTCATACATCATTTCAAGGTATGGCTTCCAGTAGGGGGGAATGGTGTTCATGAAAGTAAATAAATTAGAAACGCCTACATAGTCTATTCCGCAGCAATACAGATCGGGCGTAAAGGTGAGCCCTGCCAGTGTCGCATACCCGCCATAGCTTCCTCCGTAAATGGCAATGCGCTTTTCATCAGCGATGCCTTCCTCAATGAGCCACTTCACCCCATCACTTACATCATCCTGCATCTTTTTCCCCCATTGCTTAAAGGATGATTCCCAGAATTTTTTACCGAACCCGGTAGAACCCCGGTAATTAATTTGAAAAACTGCATACCCGCGGCTTGCAAGAAACTGCACTTCAGGATTAAAGCCCCACGAATCCCGGACCCATGGGCCGCCATGAGGATTTACAATAACCGGTAAATTTTTTTCTTCCTTTCCTAACGGTAAAGTGAGATAGCCATGAATGTTAAACCCATCGCCTGAAAAATACTGTACAGGCTTCATAGTTGACAGGTCTTCTTTTTTAAGCCAGGGACTAACTTCTGCAAGATGAGTAAGCCGGTCTGATTCTGTATCATACAAATAATATGCACCAAGGGAACGATCACTGTACGTCCGTACAAGAAATTTAGTTTCTGCTTTATTCTGGGAAGTCAGGACAATTTCCTCATCAATCAATTCCTTTTCAATGCGCTTGTAAATCTTTTCTGCTTCAGGATCAAGGAAAACAGTCTGCCGCTTCCAGTCAGTGAACGAATAGCTTGTAAGTACTTTTCGCCTGCGCGAATAGTGTAATCCTCCCAGATCCACTTCTCCATGCTGAAACAAAATCTCTTTTTCTTTTCCTGATTTAAGATCAAACAATACGATTGCAGCTTTATCCCTGTTCCGATTTGACAGGGCGTACAGCTCCTTGTTATCAAAAGTGAAAAGGAGGGGAGATAGGGATTCCCGGAAATTGGTAGTTAATAAAATTTGAAATTCATTTTCCTTATTGTCCCTGTAAAGAAGGCTGTTATTAACTCCGTCTGTGGTGATTGCTATTCTTATTTCACCATCGTGGTCAGTGATCCAGTCCGTAATGTTTCCCGGATTTTCTGCCTCCAGTGTAAGTTCACCTGTATGAATGTTGAGCCGGTAAGCGTCAAAGATTTCTTTGTTGCGCCGGTTCATTCCAATAATCACTTCATCTTCATTCTCCTCCAGATTGTCAATTACCTGAACGGTAATTCCTTCAAAGGGTGTGAGATCACGCTCATCGTCCCCATAAACCGAAACAGAATACAGGTGAAAATTTTCATCACCGCCTTTATCTTTTAAAAAGACAATCCTGTTATTACTGCCCCAGAAATAGCCCGCAACGCTTCGGTCCTTTTCTTTCGTAACCTGATGCAGGTCTCCGCTATTTATCCCCTTTGTGAAAACATTCAACCGATTCTCCCAGGGTGCCATATAGGAAAGAAAATCCCCATTGGATGAGATTTGAAACCTGGTCTTTTCAGGGTTGCGGAAAAAATCTTCTAGCGGAATTGTTCTTTTCATATTAACCATTAAATCACGACCGGCTAAAATTAAGTCGTGACTTTCACTCCTGTTTTGCCACCAGCAAAGCGGAATCTCCTGCATTTTCATTAAGCAATGTTTTCCCGAAATTCGGGGCAGATTATTGAGAAAGTCGTTTATTAAGTTTCTTCCATAAGACTTACCTCACTTCCTCACCCCTGCCCCTTTCCTGAGGGGAGGGGAGTGTATCTTTTCTATTTTTCTTCTAAAAAAACTTTCCTCACTTCCTTACCCATAGTTCCTCTCCTGAGGAGAGGGGAGTACCTCTTTTCAAAATTTATCGTTTGTTTTTTATCCTGTTTATGTGGAATAAAATTTCTTGTAGGTTTGGCTTGTGAAGAAAAAAAATGTCAGGATATCTAAAGTTATCCGTGACCCGATTACCGAAGCACATCGCTATTTGCAAAATGCAAAGCTAATGCTTGCTGAAGTTTCCGTTGAGTATGGAGCGTATCAAGATCCGAAGTATTCCGGAATGGCCGCCGAAACTGCTTATCTCGCTGCGTTAAAAGCTGTAGATCATTATCTTATTAGAAAAAAAAATTTCACAGCAGATAAGTTACCTAAGTCATACGAAGGGTATCAAAACGCTATTGAAAAATACATTCCGCTCAATGGAAAACTTAGCTATGCTCTTCACATTGCCTGGCAGAATCTCCATGTGTTCGCTCACTATCGCGATGGCGTTGATAAGAACCTTATCAAATCGGGAATTGAAAACGTTGAGCGTGTGATTAAAATGATGGATGTGTAAAATTTCTTTCCTCCACTTCTTCCTCCAGACTAATTTCGCTATGTACTCAATCCCATGTCAGCAACAAAATACCCCGAAGCCACGATAGAAATCGTAAGAGAATGAAATGAATCAATTTTCGGAAACTGATTTTTTAAATTCGCAGAGTGAAAAGAAAAATTCATCGAACGGCAAAAGAAGAACCTGATCCGATTAAGGAAGCATATCGCTATTTGAGTAATGCAAAAGAAATTCTTTCAAGAATACCGATCGAATATGGAATTTACAAAGACTCAAAATATGTTAGCATGGCTGCTGAGACGGCCTATATCGGAGCACTCAAAGCAATTGATCATTATCTTTTGAAGAAGAGAAATTTTAACAGGGACAAGCTCCCGAATTCTTACGATGGTTATCGTGATGCGATTCAAAAATACATTCTACTCAATGGTAAGCTCAGCAGCGCTTTAACTGTGGCATGGCAGAATCTACATGTTCTCGGGCATTATCGCGGAGGTGTGGATAAAGTTATGATCAAATCCGGTTTGGAAAATGCTGAACGTATCATCAAAATGATGGACGTCTAAAATTTCTTTCGCTTCTATTCTCCTCCAGCTAATTTCACTACGCAATCAATCACATGTCAGCAGCAACAAAAGACCCGAAGCCACGATAGCAATCGCCAAAGAATGGATTATTAAATTTGCTTTGTGGGGGAAAAAAATTTGAAAGCATCGAAGGTTATTCGCGACCCAATAATTGAGGCACATCGCTATCTGCAAAATGCAAAGCGGATGCTGAGGGAAGTTCCTATTGAGTATGGAGCATATCAGGATCCAAAGTATTCGGGAATGGCGGCTGAAACTGCTTATCTCGCCGCGTTGAAAGCAATTGATCATTATTTGATTCAAAAGAAAAATTTCACCAAGGATAAGCTTCCAAAATCTTACGAAGGATATCAAAACATCATTGATAAACATATTCCACTCAATGGAAAACTTAGTCACGCTCTTCACGTGGCCTGGCAAAACCTGCATGTATTTGCTCACTACCGAGAGGGGGTTGGTAAGGAGTTGATTCGTGAAGGAATTGAAAATGTTCAGCGTGTCATTAAGATGATGGATGTGTAAAATTTCTTTTCCCGCTTCTTCATCCAGACTAATTTCGTTGCGCAATCAATAACATGTCAGCAGCACCAAAAGATATTGAACCCACAGTAATCGCCAAAGAACTTGGACTTCTTCCCGAAGAATTTGAAAAGATAAAATCCATTCTTAACCGCACTCCCAACTTCACTGAACTAAGTATTTATTCTGTGATGTGGAGTGAACACTGCAGCTACAAGAATTCCATCAGGTGGCTGAAAACATTACCCCGTGACGGCTCGCGGCTGCTTGCAAAAGCAGGAGAAGAAAATGCCGGACTCGTTGACATCGGTGATGGGCTTGCCTGCGCCTTTAAAATTGAATCTCACAATCATCCTTCAGCGATTGAGCCTTACCAGGGGGCAGCAACAGGAGTAGGCGGAATTCACCGGGACATTTTTACCATGGGCGCACGACCTATTGCAGCCTTGAACTCATTACGTTTTGGAAACTTAACAGAGGAGAAAACAAAGCATCTTCTTCGGGGCGTAGTGAAAGGCATTGGTGATTACGGAAATGCTTTTGGTGTACCTACTGTCGGTGGAGAGGTTTTCTTTGATGAATGTTACAATACCAATCCGCTTGTAAATGCAATGAGCGTGGGAATTGTAGAAGTTGGAAAAACTGTTTCAGCAATCGCCTATGGCGAAGGCAACCCGGTTTTTATTGTGGGTTCGGCAACAGGGAAGGATGGGATTCACGGCGCAAGTTTCGCTTCGCATGAGATCACTGAAGATTCGCAGGAGGAGTTGCCGAGTGTGCAGGTTGGTGATCCATTTATGGAAAAACTTTTACTTGAAGCCTCCCTTGAGGCCATTGAAACCCGCGCCATCATCGGAATGCAGGATATGGGCGCAGCAGGTATTATATGCTCAACCTCAGAGATGAGTTCCAAAGGGAAGCATGGGATGAAGATTTTTCTCGACCGCGTTCCCACCCGACAGCAAAATATGAAACCATGGGAAATCCTTCTTTCTGAATCACAGGAGAGGATGCTGGTAGTAGTTGAAAAAGGAAAAGAGCAGGAGGTGATTGATGTGTATGAAAAGTGGGACATTCACTGCGAGCAAATTGGTGTTGTAACAAGCGGTGATCGCCTCCATTTTTATATGAATGAAGAAATGGTTGCTGAAGTTCCTGCGGATTCCCTCGTGCTTGGTGGGGGTGCACCGGTGTATGATCGTGAGTATTCCCTTCCTGAATACCTGAAACACATCAATGAGTTTCATCACGATGTTATTGTTGAGCCA